>JAJXRJ010000047.1:0-251 GCA_021629085.1 Oscillospiraceae bacterium
ACCGGCCAAAGCAAACCGAAATGTGTTATACCTTCTTAACTGCCCAGTTGCCCGCATAGTATATTGTGGCGGTGTTGAAGTCATGCAAGATGGCATTCCCTTTTAGCGTTATTTTGTCTGCGTGAACGCTCGACCCCGCTAGAATTACGGCGCTGCTATTGTCATACAGCTCGGCTCTGCTATCGCCATACAGCACGGCGCTGCTATTGCCCCACAGCTTGGCGCTGCTATTGCCCCACAGCTCGGCGCTG
>JAJXRJ010000047.1:351-10411 GCA_021629085.1 Oscillospiraceae bacterium
CTATTGTCATACAGCACGGCGCGGCTATTGTTATACAGCACGGCGCTGCTATTGTCCCACAGCTCGGCTCTGCTATCGCCATACAGCACGGCACTGCTATTGTCATACAGCACGGCACTGCTATTGTCATTCAGCACGGCGCTGCTATTGTCACACAGCTTGGCGCTGCTATTGTCACACAGCTTGGCGCTGCTATTGTCATACAGCACGGCGCGGCTATTGTTATACAGCACGGCGCTGCTATTGTTATATAGCACGGCGCGGCTATTGTTATATAGCACGGCGCTGCTATTGTTATACAGCACGGCGCTGCAGTCCTTGAGGTAATATTGCCCGCTGAGTAATTCAAGGTTGCTGCATCCAACAAGTATATGCTTGTCCACCCATTTGCGGACGGCAGCAATCATTCGTTCCTTGTCAAAATCCTCCACATACCAGTCAGGCAGGGTGTCTTGGTCAACACGGTACTCCCATGTGTCAATCGGATCAAACGCGTTTACGCGTGGCGAATACTCGGCCCTCACAAATACCTTTGATTCGTTTTCTTTGGTGTCTTCTATCCCAAGCTCCTTTAGCAACTGGTCGTGGCTGTCTGTGTTGTCGCTTATGTATACACGGTCTTTTAAGATAATGGCTGATTTTAATTTACACATTTTTAAAATTCCCCTTGACAAATCCTGTGTTTTGCATTACACTGTAATTGGTATATTTTTTGGTCGCCGCATTTCGCGCGCGGCTTATTTTTTTATACGCCCATTCTATACCGTTCGCAATGCCCGCTGCAGCTGCTATGTATGCAGCATAGAGAAGCAACGTGGCGATAAAATCAAATAGCATGGGGTTCACCTCCTTACTGCTTGTCCTATTTTTATCCGGCGAAAAAATCGCCTTAAATTTGCATTTTTTCATTTTTTAATCGTTCTAGCCGTCGAAATCGCTCTACCAATTCGCTTGCACATCTGTTGTATGCTTCCATACGCGCTTCTTCACTGGCATAGTCGGGATAGTGATTCACAACGGTATACACATGTTTGCACTTTCTTTTCAATTCTTCGTCTGGTTCGATGATTTCGATTGCCAATTTATACCACCTCCTCTACAGTTTATTGCGGTATATGCTTGTCCTATTACTCTTTGTCCCGCTCTTCTTCCCATTCGCATAAAATTTCGTCGATTTTCTTTAAAACGGCAACGGCAAGCGGTGATGTCGCGCTTGTGTGACCGTTGATAATGCTGGAAAGATGGAACTTATCAAGATTTGGAAATCCCCGGCCACGCAGCACATCAAGCAAATCTACTTGCCGTTTATCGAGCCCAAGGAGCCGCATCTTAATTTTTTTCCCCATTGTGACACCACCTTTCATTTTGTTCTTGAATTTTCATGTTTTGTGTGGTACTATGTTGCTAGAATAGCTCCTCCACAGTACTATTCAGCGCATTTGCTATCAGTTTGGCGGTGTGGACGTTTGGCAGACGCCCATCAAGCTCTATATACTGATACGCTCTTAACGAGATACCGGCTTTTTCCGCAACTTGCACTTGCGTTAAGCCTGTTTTTTCGCGTGCTTTTTTTAATTTGACATTGATTTTTGTATTCACAATCACCGTCCCCTTTGTGGATTATAACATGCACTTTAGTTCATGTTATGTGATTATTATAGCATGCACTTTAGTTCATGTCAAGCCCTTTTTTAAAATAATTTTTAGGAGAGATTGGCATGTCTATTTTTAGTGATAGAATCAAGCTGCTAAAAGTTCAAAAACATTTACTTCAAAAAGATATTGCTAACGAAATAGGCGTTTCTTTGCGAGCTTATCAGTATTATGAAACCGACCAGCGCGAACCTACTATGTCTGTCCTCATCGCCCTTGCCGACTACTTCGATGTATCGCTTGATTACCTTGTAGGCAGAAGTGATAATCCGAAAAGGAGGTAATTGCAAGTGCAAACAAGTGATTTCATAACCGTTTTCATATCCGGTTTTGCTCTCGCCACTAGTATTGTTTCTGCTGTATACAATTTCGTTTACCAACGCAGACAAACCAAAATCATGCAAAAACAATTAGATGAGCAAATAAAACATAAATTTACTGACGACCCGCATAATGCGTACACAACCAAACTGGGTAATATTTCTGACAACCTCATGGCAATCGCACAGCAAATCCATGACCTACGCAAAGAATGTCAGGAAAAGCGCAATGATTGATAATACGATTGCTCCCAGATTTACGCCAAGCATAATACGCCCATGCCTACGCATCTTTTTGATATACGCTTGATAGATTTCTTCTATTGTTTCTGGCTGTTTCATTTCCTCACTTCCTTTCATTTTGTTCTTGCGTTTTCTGATTTTGTGTGATACTATGTTGCTAGAATAGATCCTCCACAGTACTATTCAGCGCACTTGCTATCAGTTTGGCGGTACGAGCGTTTGGGACACGCTTTCCCGCCTCATATTGCTGATAGGCTCTAACTGATATATTGGCCTTTTTCGCAACCTGCTCTTGCGTAAGGTCTGTTTTTGTTACACGTGTTTCTTTTAATATCGTACTCACTATCACCGTCCCCTTTTTGAATTGTAACACACTCATTCGTTCGTGCTACAACATTATAATAGCACACTCGTTTGTTCGTGTCAACCCTTTTTTTAATTTTTTTGGAGTTGATAAAAATGTTTAATTTTGGCGAACACTTAAAACGCTTGCGTACAAAGCATGGTATTACCCAAAAACAGCTTGGCGAGGCTATCGGGGCAAGTGAGCGAGGCATTCAAAATTACGAGATGGGAACCCGAAAACCTACATACGATATGCTCATCGCCCTTGCCGACTACTTCGACGTTTCCCTTGATTATCTGGTAGGTCGTTCCGACGACCCGAAAAGGAAATGATGAGCCATATTGTTTTGGAATCGGAATGACACCACCTTTCATTCAAATTTTTGAAAAAATATGTTGAATTAACACGTTGCGTATGATATTATGTATATAACAACGGTTACAACTTGTTGCTATGGGTATATTATATTCTACTTTTATGTAGAAGTCAATAGATTTATCTACATTTTTTTAGATTTGGTGAATATAGCCAAAAAGTCTGGTTTGGATATGTGAAAAACACACAAAAAACGGGAGTTAAAATATGTTCTGGGAAATTTTTTCTGCTCTTTGCCTTGAAAAGAATATTAGCGCTAATGCTGTTTGTTCCAAATTGGGTTTTTCCAGCGCGACTGCTACTCATTGGAAAAAAGGGAGCGTACCAAACGGGGATGCATTATCTAAGATTGCAGACTATTTTGACGTGTCCATCGATTATCTCCTAGGCCGGACGGATGTGCCGGAGGTGAACAAAGGTACGGCGCACGCAAAAGCGGATACCTACGTCATAGAGGGGGCGCCGTATATCGCGGCGAAGGACGGCGAAAAGATAAAAGGCAAAGTTAGCCTCACTGCGGAAGATTTAATCAAAATTGCAGAGATTTTGAAAAACAATGAATAATAAAAAGCAGGATAGATTTACAAAGATAGCCTATTAAATAAAAAGAGGGTGTCTCAAAATGGGATTTTTCAATAAATTAAAACGTGAGTTAAATCTGGATACGTCTAAAATTGAAAACTTTCAACACGACGCATCTAATATGTTCTCGCAAATATTTGGACAACTCAAAGATTTAAAAAAAGACATGATACCGAAACAAGAGAAAAGAATAAAATCGGGCAAGAGCCAACAAAAAGAGGTTTGCAAAGAACCCAAAACCAAAATTGAAAGCTCTCAGAAATTCCCAAATGAACTCGCCGAAAGTATCAATGAGAGTGCAAAAGCCCTTGTTTCAAATTATTTGGAAGCTTTTTCAAATACAGAAAAAATCATTATGTCCACAACCGATGTTTACACTTTCTTTTCTCGTTATGAACTTTTTGATAAACATTTCAACCGTCTGGTAGAGAACCTTAAAAAGCACAGCGAACTATCAGGCGTTGATTATTTTGAAACGTTTTCTATTTCTAAATTGTATCAAGATATGCTGGAAATCGTTGAAAATAAAGAGGCCAACTTAACATTACTGATTCAACGTTGGTATCATAAAATCATTGAAGAAGCATCTTCCCTAAAGACCGAAAAAGGCAGAAAAAACAGAATATCTCGTTGCTTTGAAGAAATGCGTTCGTTTAGTGATCAATTTTCAGCAGAAAACAAGGCGCTTTTAGAAGATTTAGAAAAACAAGCTATAAACAGCATATCGTTATAATGTTTTCAAAAAACCAATTTAGATAATAAAAAAACAGTTGAAAATTTTGTCGAAGCATTGTATAATTGCACTGACATAACAAATATACGGAGCGCTCCCTCTGATTTAAGGAGGGCGCTATGCCAGATAATGTTAAAAAATCAGTGCGCAAACTGTTTGAAAAAATTGATGACACGCTAACATTTGACAACATTAAGCATTATTATGAAAAAATCGGTTGGACAGTGTTGTTTTATAACCCTGGGGCGGGGGACAAAGTGCTAGAGACATTAGGTGTAAATCCGCCGAAATGCGGCATGTGCTATAAGGCAAAAAATGCACGCTACATATTTGTTGACGCACAGCAGGATGAATTTCAGCAGTTAGAAACAATATTGCATGAGGCGGGGCATATAGAGCTTAACCATGCAATATCAGACAAGCGGGAAAATGTACAAGAGCTAGAAGCCAATGCGTTTGCCAGTGCGGCAATCAAAATGCGAAGCGGCTGCAAAGGGGCATCAAGAACAAAATATCGCATCATTATTGCATGCATATCCGCGCTTTTGGTGCTGAGCCTTGGCACAACGACGTATTTTGCAAACAGAAGAATGCAGCCTGCACCGCCGTCCATACCTGCGCCCATTGACACGCCGGACAGCGTGATTGATACAACCATAGAGCAGGAGCCGCTGAATCAAGCACTGCCAGCCGAATTGCTGGAAGAACAAAAGCCAGAATCTACGGAACGGATTTATGTAACGCCGGAAGGTAGCAAATATCACAAATCCGGCTGTTACTACATAGCTGGGAAAGAGACAGGGGAAATGACGATTGAAGAGGCGCGGCAAGGGTATTTACCATGCCGTGTGTGTTTTGGAAACAATTGACATCTACGACGACATAATGTGAACGGGGGGCACTCCGTTTTATTGTTATGTCGTCTATTCTAATGATAAACTTGATAATTTTTAGGGGATAATACCATGATAGCAATCTATGCCAGACAATCGATTGATAAGAAAGACAGCATATCCATCGAGAGCCAGATTGAAATATGCCGCCGGGAAGCGCAAAGTGAAGATGTCAAAGTATACCGGGACAAGGGATACAGCGGCAAAAACACACAGCGCCCAGAGTTTAAATGCATGATGAATGATGTGGAAAACGGCCTTATCAGCAAGATTGTTGTGTATAGATTAGACCGTATCAGCCGTGCATTGATTGATTTTGCTAAAATGATGGAGGTTTTCGAACGGCACCATGTTGAATTTGTGTCCTCTACTGAAAAATTCGATACCTCTACCCCTATGGGAAAAGCAATGTTATCCATCATTATGATTTTTGCACAGCTGGAACGCGAAACGATTCAGCAGCGCATTAAGGATAATTATTATGCCAGAGGCAAAAAAGGGATGTTTTTAGGCGGGAAAACGCCATATGGGTATGCCAAACGCTCAGCACGTGTTGAAGGCGTAAAAACATCAATTTTAGAGCCAGACGAGCATGAACAAATATATTTGAAAATGATATTCGAAGAATATGGCAAGCCAAGCGCATCATTAGGATCCATCGTCAAGCTGCTCAATTCCAAAGGCGTACCCGCCCCGTTTGGCGGCAAATGGGAGAGCACCAAAATAGCGCGGATATTACGCAACCCAGTGTATGTGCAAGCGGACGCGGACATCTATGTATATTACAAGTCGCGCGGGTGCATTATATCCAATGATTTGGCTGATTTTGTGGGAGAGAATGGATGTTATCTATACGGGAAACGTGACCGCAGCGCTGCCAAGTATACAGATGTAACCAATCATGTGCTGAGCTTGTCCATACACAAGGGAATGATACCATCAGATTTATTTTTGGAGTGTCAACATAAGCTTGACAATAATAAGCAGATAAAAAACAGCGGAAAAGGGAAATACACCTGGCTGACCGGACTAACAAAATGCGGTTATTGCGGATATGCCATGACGGTGACCACGTATAAGGAGTATAAATACCTTACGTGCCGTGGAAGAAGCGCTTACAATGCTTGTGATGGCTTTGCAAAGACAGTGTATTTGCAGGATATAGAAGACCACGTGGAAAAGCATATTATTTCCAAATGCAAAGAACTGAGCCAGAAGGGCCCTGTTGCTATTAAAAACGACGCGGTGTTGGATAACGCATATAAAGTAGAACTGGTTGGCATTGATGAGCAAATCGACAGGCTGGTCACAAACCTTGCTACGTCAAACGATGTTGTTGCAGAGTACATCAATAAAAAAATATCGGAATTGGATGCGCGTAAAAAGGAAATTATTGTTAACCATGCGCAAGCCAAGCACAGCGACGACAAGGTGGATATAAAAAATATCCTTCAAAAATCCAACAAATGGGGCAGCTTGACTTTTGAAGACAAGAAAGAAGTTGCAAAGGCTTTAATTGATAGAATTAATATATATGACGACAAGATAGACATTGTGTGGAAGTATTGATATATGGGCGTTTGCGCACTTTTTACTTTTGTAACTAGACATGACAGCCTCGACTGGAAGGACCCGCCCGTGGAGGCCATTGTGGAGCGCGTGACCAGCAAGGTGCAGCCCGGCTCTATCACCCTGTTCCACAACGCTGCCAAAAACACCCCCGCCGCGCTGCCGCAGATTTTAGAAAAGCTCATCAACGACGGGTATAAAATTGTGCCCATTTCCGAGCTCATTTACCGCGAAGACTTCACCATTGACCACACCGGCAAGCAGATCCCCAACACCAAACAGGGCGAAACGGTGGAATGACACGCCGGGGCGGGGTTTTTAAATTCCGCCCTTTTTTTGTATATTTCCAAAGAATATCTGCCATACTTTAAAAAACTATTGATTTTCCATTTGGAATGTGCTAAAATATACCTTAGTTGGTAAAATTTTAACAAGGAGTTGAAAGACGATGCCATTGGTAACAACAAAAGAAATGTTCCAAAAAGCGTATGACGGCGGTTATGCAATCGGCGCCTTCAATGTAAACAATATGGAAATTATACAGGGGATTACGGAGGCGGCAAAAGAGGTCAACGCGCCTCTGATTTTGCAGGTTTCTTCCGGCGCCAGGAAATATGCAAACCACACGTATCTTGTAAAACTGGTGGAAGCGGCAATTCAGGAAACCGACCTGCCCATCGCGCTGCACTTAGACCACGGCGACACCTTTGAGCTGTGCAAATCCTGCATTGACGGCGGGTTCTCCTCTGTCATGATTGACGGCTCGCATCATCCGTATGAGGAAAACGTTGCGCTGACCAAAAAGGTTGTGGAATATGCGCATGCGCACGGCGTAGTGGTGGAAGGCGAGCTGGGAAGGCTTGCCGGCATTGAAGATGCGGTCAATGTGTCCGCTGAAGATGCCTCCTACACCCGCCCCGAAGAGGTGGAGGACTTTGTGAGCCGCACCGGCGTCGACTCTTTGGCCATTGCCATTGGGACAAGCCACGGCGCTTATAAATTCAAACCCGGCCAAAAGCCGCAGCTCCGGTTTGACATCTTAAAAGAAATTGAAAAACGCCTGCCCAACTACCCCATTGTGCTGCACGGGGCGAGCAGCGTCATCCCCGAATACGTGCAAATGATCAACCAATACGGCGGCAACATGCCGGACGCCATCGGCATCCCGGAGGAAATGCTGCGCGAAGCTGCAAAATCGGCAGTTTGCAAAATCAACATTGACTCGGACATCCGCCTGGCAATGACTGGCACCATCCGCAAATATTTTGCAGAGCATCCCGACCACTTCGACCCGCGGCAGTATTTAGGACCCGCGCGCGAAGCGGTAAAAGGCATGGTGAAACACAAAATCCTCACCGTGTTAGGCTGCGACGGCAAAGCGTAACCCATTTGCAAACCAAAAGCAGGAACCTTAAACTGGTTCCTGCTTTTTTTGTTGATTGGATTCTCATCCGCCAGCGTCCTGCAAAAGCCGGGACGTCTTGTGCGCACGCGCCTCTCACTTTTCCTTCTTTGCCTGCTTGATGAGCTGGTTGATATACACGCTTGCGCCGGCAACCAAAACCCCCTGTGTCAATATGGTAAAAATTGCAAGGAGCACATCGCGCCATGAAGCAATCTGCGAGGTGGCAAACACCCACAGCCCGCACAGGAATACCGCCGTGATTCCCAGCACGAAGGGAATCCACTTGTCGCGCACCTGCCATTTTTTTATGCCAATGCCCAAAATATACATCACCGGCACCAAAATGAGCAGCTCCGGCTTTACAAAATCAAGCAATGTTTTGTCCATTCCTGCTCCCCCTCTCTTTGGCGTCACTACTATCCTATTTGGAAGCGCTGCAAAAAATGCCTTCTTCTTACAAAAATGCACAGGTTTTTTGGGGTTTCTAAATGGCCTGGAACCACAGGCAAAGCAAAAAACCCACGGCGTAAAATCCGTGGGTTTTTTGCACCCGTAAGGGCATTTATGATGAAAGAGGGGAAAGAAATTAGCAAATGATTAACCTGGCATCTCTTCGCCCAGCACCAGGCTGATATCGACGGTTTCCCCGCTGCGCCAGACTTTGAGATTTATCACATCGTTGGGTTTGTGCTGGTCTTTAATTTCATTGAGTTCGTCCACCGTTGTAATTTTGGTGCCTTCGCACTCTATAATGATGTCCCCCACCTTAATGCCTGCCATATATGCAGGGGAATTGGTGGTCATGGAATACACATACACGCCCTCTACCAAACCGTAGGTCTGCGCGTCGCGCGAAGAGATGGCACGGCCGGCAATGCCAATCACCGGGCGCCCTTTTACATAGCCGGTGGACAGCAAATCTTCAATGATGGGCTTGGCTTCTTCGGTGGGGATGGCAAACCCCAGGCCTTCATACTGGTCGGAAGAAATTTTTGCCGTATTGATGCCAATGACTTCGCCGTAGAGGTTGACCAGCGCACCGCCCGAGTTGCCCGGGTTGATGGCCGCGTCGGTCTGCAGCAGCGTCATGGTTTTGTTGTCAATGGTAATGGAGCGGTTGAGCGCGCTGATATAGCCAACCGTCACTGTGCCGGCAAGCTCCTGCCCAAGCGGGTTGCCAATTGCAACCACCTGGTCGCCCACCCGCATCTGCGAGCTGTCGCCCAGCGTTGCGTAGGGAAGCTCAGAGGCTTCAATTTTAAGCAGTGCAAGGTCGGTTTTGGAATCGGCGCCCTTTATGGTTGCGGTGTATTCCTCGCCCGTGTTCAAAATGACCACCACGCTGGACGCGTCTTCAATGACGTGGTTGTTGGTGATAATGTAGCCGTCCGAGCTGATGATGATGCCCGAGCCGCTGCCCTGCTGCACCTCTTCGCCAATATTGCCGCCCTGCCCGAAATAGCCAAAGGGGCCATAGCCCTGGAAGGTGGTTTTATTGATGACACCCACAACCGCGGGGCCGACTTTATCGGCAATATCGGGGATTTCCATTTTTTCGCCCGATGCGGTGTTGACAGTTTGGGTTGCATTGGGCGTATTTTGATTTTCCGCCGGCGGGTTTAGCCCTTCAATGGCAGAAATGTCCGGCTTGTCGTTTTGGGCAATGTTTTGAATGGCCGGGCTTAGGAGTGCATAGCCTGAAACCGAAACCACCATTGCTAAAATGATGGAAGCCACCATAATGGAAAGCCGCACTTTTTTGTGCTCCTTTTTTTTCTTTGGCTTCACAATCACCGCGCTGTCTGCTGCGCCCACAGGTTCAGCCGCCTGCTCGTCCGCATGCATGTGCTGCTGATAATCGTCACTGTTCCATTTGAATTCATCCATGGTACATACCTCCTATGTGAAATTTTATATCAACTCTGTTTACAAGTATAGGAT
>JAJXRJ010000048.1 GCA_021629085.1 Oscillospiraceae bacterium
GCGTATTATTATAAGCTGATAAACGAAGATATCCGCAGCAGGCTCGGCGGTCTTCATTCCGCGAAAATTATAATCTACAGCGTTGAATTTGCCGAGGTCGAGAAATATCAGTCTGCCGGCCGATGGGAAAAGTGCGGAGACATTTTAAGCCGCGCCGCCGGAAGTCTTGAAGCTGCCGGAGCTGATTTCATCCTGCTCGGCACGAACACGCTGCACAGGATAGCGCCTCAGCTTGAATCGGCGGTCGGCATTCCGTTCGTGCATATCGCGGATGCCGCGGCACGCGAAATCGAAAACAGCCTCATTGGGAAGGTCGGGCTTTTGGGGACGAAATACACGCTGACGGAGGACTTCTTTAAGCAGCGGCTGATCGATCGGGGAATAGAGGTGCTCATACCCGGCGATGAGGACATCGAGGCCGTGAACGATATAATTTTTCGTGAGCTGTGCGTTGGCGAGATCAGAGCCGAATCGCGCAAAAGGCTGCGCGGCGTTATCGACAGGCTGGCGGGCCGCGGCGCCGGGGGCGTGATCCTCGGCTGCACCGAGCTCGGCCTTATTATACAGCCGGAGGATTCTCCCGTTCCGATCTTTGACACGACCGTCATCCACGCAAGGCGCGCTGTGGAGCTTGCGCTGGAGAGCTAACATTCCCCCGCCGTCCGGCGGCGGATATAGTCGGCAACGTCGTCGGCCGCTATGCCGAGGGCATAGGCAAGCTCGCCGTGCAGCATGCGCTCGGCGGTCTTGAGATACTGCGCGTCGATGTTGTGGAAGTGCTTTTTCTGATCCTTGAGCGCCTCACGGCGGCGATAGAGCATACCGACAAGCTGCATGAGCTGCTTACGGTCGCCGCTTTTGACTATATCATCGCACGCACTCTTGCGCTCTGCGTCGCTGACTATCCACTCAAGCGGCTCGCGCATGGCCTCGTCGATAAGGGCGTCGGCCTCCTTCTCCGTCAGCACCGGGCGCAGCTTGCCCATGAGCTTTTCGTTTGCCGTCGGCACATAAACGGTGCTGCCCGGATCGTCGACAGGGCTCAGAACATAGTATTCGCCCTTTGTTTTGCCGAGCTTGAGCATGCTTATCTCTCTTACCGTGCATACTCCCTGCGTTCCGTATACGACCGTTTGACCTACCGCCAGCATTTCTTACCTCCAAAAAAATCGCGCCGCACCGGGCGGCGTTCAAAAAGCAAAGCTTTTCTTTCATTAATAATTAATATATCACAAATTTAAAATTGTTGCAAGGAAGAAAAAAATAGTATATAATGTGCATTTGTCAATAGTTTTTTTTAAATTATGAATGTTTTTTTACCATATATTAAAAGAAATAAAATTCTTTTTGTGCATTTTTGGGGAGGAAAAGCAAATGTTTTATGAAACGCTATTAAAGCTTTGCGACCAAAAGGGCGTAAAAATAACGAATGTCGTAAAAGAACTGAACATGAGCAGCGGAAATATGACGAGATGGAAATCAGGGATCCTCCCGCACGGAAAAAATTTGAAAAAGCTGGCGGACTATTTTGAGGTGTCGGTGGACTATCTGCTGGGGAAAACGGACAATCCCGGGCCAAAGGCAGAAGACATCACGTTTGACGATTTTACGTATGCGATGCACAAAGAATCCAAAGCGCTGACGGCAGAGCAAAAGGAGGCGCTGCTCAACATGGCGCGGCTGTTTAAACAGTCGATTGAGGCAGAAAAAGGGCAAAAAAAAAGTGACTGACCTTTTTTTCGGACAGTGCATATGGTATAACTAAAAGTACTGACGGACGAGAAGGTGGTAAGAATGAAAAAACTGAACGAATTATACGCGAAAATTGTCGAAAACAAGATTTTACTGTTTCATTCGAAGATCCCCGGGTCCACTGCAGCGACGCTGCAAATGGGTGGCAGGTATTCCATCTTTGCGGATTTTAACCAGTTCCACACGCTGTACGACGAATTTCTGGCCATCGCGCACGAATACGGGCACTGCATGTCAGGGGCGACACACAAGGTGGCAAGCAAATTGGATGTAATCATCCGGCACGAATACCGTGCAGACCGGAAATCGGTGACCGAGCTTTTGCCGTATGAGGAGCTAAAGCGTGCAATCGAATATGGCTGCCGGGAGGCGTGGGAAATATCAGAATACCTGGATTTTCCGGAAGCGTTTGTCAAACTGGCGCTCAAGCAGTATGAAGATATGGGGAAGAAGTTTTAAAGGGGGCGCCTGCAAGCGAATGGCCGCAACAGGCGTGACTTTTCACGAAAAAGGAGCAGCAAGTAACCCATCCATCATCTTCTGGGGCCCCCGCAAAGCCTTTGGCTTTGTGGGGAAAAGGAGCGGCAGCCGATCAAGTGAAGCCGTGTTTTTTGCAAAAAAATACGGCGAACCAAAAGGCTCGCCGCGACGCGGTGGTGGAGACAACAGGAATCGAACCTGTGACCTCTTGCATGTCAAGCAAGCACTCTAACCAACTGAGCTATGCCTCCAAACCATGCTGTGCAAATATCCATGCACAGCCTATTTTTTTGTAAATAAGCGCCAAAAGCGCAAAAGCACTGCCGCAAAGGCCGCAGTGCGCAGCCCGCCGCGGCGCGCTGCCCATATAACAGAGGCGAAGCGCCCGGGCGCAAATGGCGCGCCGGGGCTTCTAAAACTGGTGCAGGAGATGGGACTTGAACCCACACGCCATACGACACACGCCCCTCAAACGTGCCTGTCTGCCTATTCCAGCACTCCTGCATAAAAGCGGGTGAAAACGCTTTCACCCGGGAACCTTATTTATTTTTCAAATATTCATCCATTGCGGCCGCAGCGGTTTTGCCCGCGCCCATGGCCAAAATGACAGTGGCCGCGCCGGTCACCGTGTCGCCGCCGGCATACACGCCCTCCTTGCTGGTGGCGCCAGTGGCCTCATCCACAATAATGCCGCCCCATTTCTGGGTTTCCAAATCCTTGGTGGTAGACTTAATGAGCGGGTTGGGGGTTTGGCCAATGGCCACAATCACGGTCTGCACGTCCAAAATGTGCTCCGAACCCGGCTTGGCAATGGGCCGCCGCCGTCCGGACGCATCCGGCTCGCCCAGCTCCATCTCCACACACTCCATGCCTGTCACCCAGCCGTTTTCGCCCAAAATCCTTGTGGGGTTGTTGAGGGTTTTAAAGAGGATGCCCTCCTCCTTTGCGTGGTGCACTTCCTCGGCCCTGGCAGGCATTTCAGCCTCAGAGCGCCGGTACACAATGGATACGTTTTTCGCGCCCAGCCGTTTGGCACAGCGGGCCGCATCCATGGCAACATTGCCGCCGCCAATGACCGCCACGCGCTCGCCCACTTTGATGGGCGTATCGTGGTTGGGGAAGTCATACGCTTTCATCAGGTTGATCCGGGTCAAAAACTCGTTGGCCGAATACACGCCGTTCAAATTTTCGCCCGGGATATTCATAAAGCTCGGGAGCCCCGCGCCGGTTCCAATAAACACGGCCTCATAGCCCATGGAAAACAGCTCGTCAACGCTTAGCACCTTTCCAATGACCATGTTGAGCTCAATATCGACGCCCAAATCCTTTAAGGCGTTGATTTCATGGGAGACAATCTCTTTTGGGAGCCTGAATTCCGGGATGCCATACATGAGCACGCCGCCGGGCGTGTGGAACGCCTCAAACATGGTGACGTCATAGCCCTTTTTCGCCAGGTCGCTCGCACAGCTCAGCGATGCGGGGCCCGCGCCCACCACGGCGACTTTTTTGTTTAAGGATGCAGGCCTTTGCGGCTTTTTATCGCAATTTGCCCGGTACCAGTCCGCGGCAAAGCGCTCCAGCCTGCCAATGGCAACCGGCTCGCCCTTGATGCCGCGCACGCATTTGCCCTCGCACTGGGTCTCCTGCGGGCACACCCTGCCGCACACAGCGGGGAGCGAATTGGTTTCAGTAATTTTTAAATAGGCTTTTTCAAACTCTCCCTGCGCGATGAGTGCAAGGAAATCGGGGATTTTAACATTGACCGGGCAGCCGCTCACACAGGGGCGGTGCTTGCAGTTTAAGCAGCGCTGCGCTTCTTCCATGGCCTCTTTGGGCGTATAGCCTAAGCTTACTTCTTTAAAATTTTTATTCCGGATGTTGGGGTCCTGTTCGGTCATTGGGACCTTTTTAGGCGCCATGTTAGGCATTGTGATTCCCCCCCAGTCCAATTTTGCAGGCATGGTCCATGGACGCCTTCTCCTCATTGCGGTACATGGCCGCGCGGTTCATGGCCGCGTCAAAATCGACCAGGTGCCCGTCAAAATCGGGGCCGTCCACACAGGCGAACTTGGTCTGGCCGCCCACCGTCACCCGGCAGCCGCCGCACATGCCCGTGCCGTCAATCATGACGGTGTTCATGCTCACAATGGTTTTAATATTATATTGTTTGGTCAGTTCGCACACCATTTTCATCATGATGAGCGGGCCAATGGCAATGACCAGATCAAAGTGGTTCCCATTTTTTAAGAGGTCTTCTAAAACGGTGGTGACAAAGCCCTTGTTGCCGTTGGAACCGTCGTCGGTGGCAATATAGGTCTCATTGCTCACAGCCTTTAGCTCGTCCTCCAAAATGATGAGGTCTTTGTTGCGGAAGCCCGCAATGGCAGTGACATTGGCGCCTAAGCTGTGCAGCTTTTTGGCCTGGGGATAGGCAATGGCAGTGCCGAGGCCGCCGCCGATGACCGCGACGTTTTTGTATCCCTCCAAATGGGAGGGGACGCCTAAGGGGCCGACAAAATCCATGATCGCGTCGCCCGCATTTAAAGCGCCGAGCGCTTTTGTGGTTTTTCCCACTTCCTGAAAGATAATGGTAACCGTACCCTTTTCGGCGTCAAAATCTGCCACCGTGAGCGGGATACGTTCGCCATTGTCGTCAATCCGCAATATGATAAACTGTCCGGGCTGCGCTTTTTTTGCAACAAAAGGAGCGAGGATTTCCATGCGTTTGACTTGTGGATTGAGCGTCTGTTTGCTTACGATTTGATACATAAAAACCCCTCCGTTCTGTGCCCAAGTGAGCGTTTTTTTCTGCTAACTTTATATAATATACAATATTTTTTTCATTTTGTAAAGGGGTTTTTCGAATTTTTTTCTTTTCTTTTTGGAAATGGATGCAAAAAAAGCCGCCAGACCCCATAAAACGCCCGGCGGCTGCGCGCACTTTTACGCGCGCTCATTTTTTGTGGCAGCCCTGTGAGATGTTTAAGAGCGCGGAAGAAACCTCCGTTTTAAAATCGGGTTCAATGGCGATGTCGCCCAGCGCCACCATGCCAATGAGCGCGCCGTCCTCCACCACCGGGATGCGGCGGATTTTCTCCTGCGCCATTTTTTTAGCCGCGTCGCGCACATCCATGTCAGGTTTTACAGTGTCCACCTTGCCGGTCATAATGTCCTTCACCTTGGTCTCACACGCGTCCTTGCCGCGGGCGGTGTTGCGGATGACAATGTCGCGGTCGGTCACAATGCCCACCACTTCCTGCCTGCCGTTTACCACCGGCACCGCGCCGATGTTGTGCGCCTGCATCACACGCGCCGCCTCGCACACCGTGTCTTCGCCGGTGATGGAAACAGCCGGGTTTGTCATAACCTCTTTAATTTTCACAAATCATCCTCCCTTTCAACCCTAGTATTCCGAAAAAGGAGGCTTTATATACCGCAAATTCCTTTCCAGCACGGCTTTCCCGCGCCAGGAAAAGGCGCGGTTTCCATAAATTTTCATAAATTGGCGGTTGGAAAGCGGCGCAAGCGTATCCGCGTCCATGCGCGTGATTAAGCCGTCTGAAAACGCGCGGATGTGCGTGGGCAAAACCGCACGGTTGTGGGGGCAGACGCGCTGGCAGATGTCGCACCCAAACGCGCAGCCCGACTGTGCGATAAGCGTTTGTTCCCGCGGCGTGAGCGCGCCCTTTTTTTGGGTGATAAAGGACAGGCAGCGGCCCGCGTCTATGGTGCCGTCGCCCAAAATGGCCCCGCCCGGGCAGGCGGCCCTGCACCGGCCGCACATGGCGCACCCGTGGCCAAGCGGATGGCTGGGCACAAACGGCTGGTTGCACAAAAGGTATCCAATAAAGCAGTACGACCCGTAAATGGGGCTGATGAGAAGCGAGTGCATGCCCAAAACGCCCAGCCCGGCAAGATACGCCAGCTGTTTCTCAATGTGCGGGCCGGTGTCGGCAAACACCAAAAAATCGGACAGCCCGGCCAAGCGTGCGGCGTCTGCCAGCATGCGCTTTACCACGCGGTGATAGTCCTCCCCAAAGGTGTAGCACGAAAGGTTGGCATGGGGGAACTCCCCCGCAAAATAGGGGAACAGCGCCACAACAATGGAGCAAAACCCGGTGTTTAAAATGGGCGCAAAGGGCGCGGCGTCCAAAAAGCCCACCTGGAAAATGCCGGCCTTTTTTGCAGCAGCCCGGAATGCCTCATTGGTCAACGCCTTCCCCCCCTTTTTTTACATGATGGGCGAAAACAGGCGGCAGACCGACTCAACCGCACGCCGGTACCACGGCCGTTTCGCATATAATTCACGCGTCATCTCGGTGCAGTTTTGGATGTCCTCCAAAAAGATGCCCGTATATTTTTCGGCAAACGCCGCGTCATATAAGAACGTGTTGATTTCAAAATTGATGCACAAGCTCCGCACATCCAAATTGGCAGAGCCCACCGAGGTGATAAGCTGATCTGTCACCATGGTCTTTGCATGCAAAAACCCGTGGTAAAAATACACCCGCACGCCGCAGTTAAGCAAATCCTCCACATACGATAACGTGGCGTAGTGCACATAGGCGCGGTCGCCCTTGTCCGGCACCATCACCCGCACGTCCACGCCGCTTGCCGCAGCCACCTTGATGGCAGATAAAAACACGTCGTCCGGGATAAAATAGGGCGTTTGGATATAGAGCGTGTGCGCGGCCTTGTGGATGAGCTTAATATAGGCCAGCTCAATAAAGTGGTCGTCGGCGTCCGGGCCGCTGGACACCACCTGGATGGGGATGCGGCCGCACGCGGGGATGGGCGGGAAATAGTTTGCAAGCCGCCCGCTTTTGATGTCAAAGCCCTTGCCGGTGCACAGCTTCCAGTCCATAAGGAACCTTGTCTGGAACATATAGACGCCCGGCCCGCACACTTTTAAATGCGTATCCCGCCAGGTGCGGTCCTCCTTCCAGCGGCTGTTGTATTCGTCGCCCACATTCATGCCGCCGGTGTATGCAATTTTGCCGTCAATCACCACAATCTTCCTGTGGTTGCGGTAGTTGGCGTGGAGGAGGTTGGAAAAAAGATGGGGCAAAAAGGGGCGCACCTGCCCGCCCGCGGCAATGAGCGGCGAAAAAAAGGACTTTTTAAGCCCCAAAAACCCAAACATGTCATAGAGCAGGCGCACCTTCACCCCCGCCTCCGCCTTTTTTACCAAAATGTCCAAAAACGCCTTCCCCGTGCTGTCCGGCTTAAAGATGAAATATTCCACATTGATGCTTGAAGACGCGCGCGAAAGGTCGTAAAACAAGTCGTCAAACATTTTCCGCCCCTCGGTGTATACCTGCACGGCGTTTGCCGGCATAAAAAAGCTGAAACTCTGCCTTAGGTTCATGTAAATCATGTCGGCGCACTGCTCCACCTCAGGCGCCTGCTGCAAATTCGCATCGCTTGTGAGGATTTCTAACTGCCGCTTTAAAATGCCGTTTAAATACCCGCTGTCCTTTTTGAGGTCTTTTATAATGCGCTTGTATTTGTTGGGGAAATCAAGGCCCAAAAAGAGATAGAGCAGCAGGCCAAATGCGGGCAGCACCAAAAACACGAGCAGCCACGCCGCGGCCACAGCCGGGTTTTTGCGCTCGAAAAAAATGATGACAACCGCAGCCGCGAGATTTAACACAAACACAACAGACCAAAACAGCATGGATTCATACCCCTTATTGGACGATGGTTTTTAAATAGCGGTAAAACTCGTCCTTTAAATCGTCGCGCTTTAAGGCAAACTCCACAGTGGCCTGCAAAAACCCCAGCTTGTTGCCCACGTCGTAGCGCTTGCCCCAAAAGTCATAGGCATACATTTCCTGCATGGCGGCCAGGCGTTTTAAGGCATCCGTGAGCTGGATTTCGCCGCCGCTGCCAGGCGTTGTCACCTCTAAGCAGTCAAAAATTTCAGGCGTGATGATATACCGGCCCAAAATGGCAATGTTTGACGGCGCATCCGAAAGTGCGGGCTTTTCCACCAAATCGCGCACCGCATAAAGGCGGTCGTCGCAAGGGTCGCCGGCAATGATGCCATATTTGGAAACGTCGGCATCCGGCACGTGCTGCACGCCCAAAACCGTGGTCTGGCACTTCTCAAACACGTCCATCATCTGCTTTAGGCAGGGGGTGTCCGAATCCACCACGTCGTCGCCCAACAGCACGGCAAAGGGCTCGCTGCCAAGAAAGGTTTTGGCACAGCCAATGGCGTGGCCCAGCCCCTTGGGCTCCTTTTGCCGTATGTAGTAGATGTTTGCAAGGTTGGATATTTCCCTTGAAATATGGTAAAGCTCTTCTTTGTTGCCTTTTTTAAGCGCGTCGTCCAGCTCATAGGAGACGTCAAAATGGTCCTCAATGGCGCGCTTGCTGCGGCCGGTGATGATAATGATATCCTCAATGCCCGAGCTTACCGCCTCTTCCACAATATATTGGATGGTGGGCTTGTCCACAATGGGCAGCATCTCTTTGGGCTGCGCCTTGGTGGCGGGCAAAAACCGGGTGCCCAGCCCCGCGGCGGGAATCACAGCTTTTTTCACTTTCATATCTGGTCTGCCGGCACATCGCCGCATGCCGGCGCCCCTCCTTTCGTTTGTCCACCGGCCTGCCACCCGTCGAGCGGCGCGTGCTTTAAGGCGGTGAACACCTTTTTCTTAAATTGCCTGTCTTTTGCAAACTGCGCGTTTACAAACTCCTTCATCTCCTGGCGTTTGGTCATGCCGTCCACCGGGCAGGGGTTTTTGCACACAGGCAGGCCAAGCCTGCCAACCGTGGCTTTAATCTGCCGTTCGGGCGTGTAGATAAGCGGGCGGATGAGCGTAATGCCCATGCGGTCAAGGTAGGTCACAGGCGAAAAGCAGTGGATGCGCCCCTCGTAAAACAGGCTTAAAAAAAAGGTCTCTATCGCATCCTCGTTGTGATGCCCCAGCGCCACCTTGTTGCAATGGAGCGCCTTGGCCGCGCGGTTGAGCGCGCCGCTGCGCAGCTTTGCGCAAAGCGAACAGGGGTTCTTTTCGCCGCGCACGTCAAACACCACCGTCTTAATGCCGGTTTCCACCACCGTATAGGGCACGCCAAGCGCCTCGCACATTATTTTTATGGGGGTGTAGTCGGTCTGGGTGTATCCCAAATCCAGCGTGACGGCGTGGATGGAAAACGGCTTGTCATAAAACCGCGCAAGCGCGCAAAGCGCGTTTAACAGAAGCACCGAGTCCTTCCCGCCCGAAACGCCCACGGCAATGCGGTCCCCCGCGTCTATCATGTGATAGTCGTCCACCGCACGCCGCACAAAGCTCAAAATCCGTTTCATACACCATCCCCCACATATAAAAAATCAGGGCAAGCAGCGCTTGCCCCGACATAGCTTTCCCTTGCAAGCCAAGTGCCCTGCACCGCTTTTCGCACCCGCAAAAAAGTGGTAGCGACAGCGAACCGCCGTGAGGGCGTTTACAACCAAACGCTCTGCACCTCACGCACAAAATCTTGAAAAAGTGGTAGTTCGTAAATCGGCGTAACACGGCGCGCTTGCAAGCCGAATGCCCTGCACCGCTTTTCGCACCCGCAAAAAAGTGGTAGCGACAGCGAACCGTCGTGAGGGCGTTTACAACCGAACAGGTGAGCCGAGCGTGCTTTTTTGCGGTAAAGGAGGAACGACGGAGCGTGTGACTGATTTTTCTTTGAAAAAGAAAAATCGGAACGGAGCAAAGTCCGTTCCGACGTGGAGCGGAAGACGAGATTCGAACTCGCGACATTCACCTTGGCAAGGTGACGCTC
>JAJXRJ010000049.1 GCA_021629085.1 Oscillospiraceae bacterium
CGCATAAATACAGTGTTTTCACTTATTGACAACTGAACAAAATCATGATATAATAATAAAAAATTCCTGAAAGGAGCTTGCATATGCATCAAGAACACACCACAAACTTTACCTGCCGCCTCTCCAAAGACGTGCACGAAAAACTCAAGCGCCTGGCACGGAGGCACAGGCGCTCGGTAAACAGTGAAATCAATTTTGTGCTGGCGCAATACGTCGATCAAGCAGAAACACCGCTGGAAATGATGCTGAAAAACCCTACTGGGTGGAAATGAGCACCGTGTGGGTGGCCTCTTCCCACCCCACCTGTGCGCCAAAGCTTTCGGCCACTGCACGGGTGGGTACCATGGTTTTGCTGCGCACCAGCCGCGCGGGTACGTCCAGCGTCACCGGCGTGCCGTTTTTGTAAAGCACATTGCTGTCAATGGAAAGCGAAACCGAGTCACTCCCCCGTGTGGCCGTCACAGTCTGTGTTTCGCCGTCCCACGTTACCTCTGCGCCCAACGCTTCAAAAATATCGCGCAGCGGCACCAGCGTGCGGTCAGCTTCCATCACTGGTGCAGCGGAAAGCGCAAGCGGCGCGCCGTCTAAGTTTACCTGGATGCCGCCGCCCAGTGCATATTCCGTCTGCCACACATCCAGCGCTTCGCCATACGCGCCCGAAACCACCTGCACCGTCACTGCCTGTTCCGATTTAATCACGCCGTCCGCCACCGCGCGGATGGTGATGACATGTTCACCATCCGAAAGGCCGGAAAAATCCAAATCGACACGGTACGGCAGCGTGCTCGACGCGCCGGCCCACACGCCGTCAATGTAAAACTGCAGCTGCGGCTCGGCGTGCCCGTAGATATGCGCGTAAGCATACACCGGCACCACCGTTTTGCCTACGGTAAAGCCACTGTAAAGCCGGTTGTAAAAAAGCTTTGCGCCCGCGTCCTGCCGCCCCTTTATGAGCGCTGGCTGCGCGGCGGTTGCCGCATCGTAGGTTTGTGCGAGTGTGGGGTTGTTCACCAGCGAGTAGTCGTTGTTTTCCCCTGCCATATATTTGTTAAAATACCCCATCAGCTTGATTTGTGGATACACCATGGGCAGGTAGGCATACATGCGGCGAAGGTTTACGGCCGCCCAATCGGTGGAGTCCTCCCCCAGAGAATGGGTATAGTGCGCCGCACCGCCCTCAGCAATCATAATGGGCTTGCGGTCGCCATAGCGTGCAACCACTTCATTTACCACCAGCACCGGGTCGGCGCCCTCGCCGGCCTTAAACGCGAGCTCTGTAAAGTCTTCCTCCTCGCTCCAAAGGCGGCCCTGGAAGTGCTTTAGCATATAGGCTGAAATGCCCACCCAGTCCACATATTCGTCGCCCGGGTAAAACACGTCCATGTCCGTATACCAGTCGGACGTAAATCCCACCGACCAAACCGTGGCCACATTGGGAGCCTCACGGCGGGCGATTTCAGCAATGTGCCGGAACGCCGCAATAAACGCCGCTGGGTCAGGCTTGTTGTTCCAAAGGTTCATTTCCGCGCCGATGCGCAGGTAAATGGGCACTTCGGGATATTCGCCCAGCGTTCTTGTGATACGCGAAATGTAGTCGTCATCCTGCAAAATGCCCGCAGGCTGTGCGCCTTCCAGCGGGAAATTCCACGCAAATTCCACCGCGATGCCGCGCGCCTTTGCCTGGTCTAAAATATGTTTGTCATAGCCTGTGAGCTCATTCCCATACTCCACATATAAAATGAGCATGGATTCATCTTCTTCAGAGTGCTCGGAAACCTGGCCATACAGCACGCCGTTCGGCTCGTTTTTTGCGCCGTAGGTCACCGCAGGCACATCCGACCCGCCGTAGAGCGAAATGACCGGCGTGTATTGCTCAATACGCGCACGCGCTATCTTTTGCTTGTCATACCACTCCGGCGTGGTGGCAACCTCTAAAAACTGTGTAAAATAGGGCACGGACGCCTCATACTGCCCCAGCCTTGCATAGGCGGTGGCGACCTCATACAGCCGCGACGACAAGATGTTTACCACCTGTTCGTTCCGCGGCTCGTTTGCAATAAGCTCCAGCGTTTGGGTGCCATATGTGATAATACCCGAATAATCTTTTGCATTGAGTGCGGCCGTATAGCCGTCGTTAATTGCCCAAAATGCATGCGGCAGTTCATAGGCCGTTGCGGGAAGGGCGGTCACAAGCATCATGAGTGTTAAAACAAGCGCAGTCCATTTTTTCAATCGTCCATACCTCAACTTTCTTTATGAAATTGAAAAAGCACACAGGAAAATCTCTGTGCACTTTTTATTTTACCATAGTATTCTCTTATTTTCAACCGCCAAAATTTGCGGGACAAAGCTATTTTCGGCCCTGTACAACCTCTACTTTTAACAAATTGGTGTTGCCCGGCGTGTCCAGCGGGATCCCCACCGCAATCACCACCCGGTCGCCTGGGGAAACCAAATCGATTTGCTTGGCACAGTCAATGGCATGCAAAAACAGTTCATCGGAAGTTTTTTGATACCGTGCCAGCACCGGATACACCCCCCACGAAAGCGAAAGCTGATGGAAGGTTTTTTCCACTGGGGTGGCTGCCACAATGGGCTGGTGCGGACGGAATTTAGACATACGCCGTGCGGTCTGGCCGTATTTGGTGAGCGCAATGACTGCCGCGGCCTTGATGTCCCGCGCAGTGGTACAAGCCGCGTCGCACACGGCGTTTGTGGTGTCGCCGATGTCCATTTCATAGTGGATATCTTTGTTGGATTCAATCTCAAACGCGTCCAGCTCAGCCTGCTGTGCAATTCTTGCCATCACCTTGACCGCGCGGGTGGGATATTTGCCCACCGCTGTTTCACCCGAAAGCATCACTGCCGACGTGCCGTCAAATACCGCGTTTGCCACATCGGTAATTTCTGCACGCGTGGGGTTGGGGTGGCTAATCATAGATTCGAGCATTTGCGTGGCAGTAATCACCACCTTGCCCGACTGATAGCACTTTTTGATAAACCGCTTTTGCAGCCCTGGCAGGCGCTCATATTCCACCTCTACGCCCATGTCGCCCCGCGCCACCATAATGCCGTCGGAATATTTTAAAATGTCGCAGAAATTTTCAATGCCTTCTATATTTTCAATCTTGGAAATAATGCGGATGTCGTGCCCGCCGTTAAAATCCACAAATTTGCGCAGTGACACAATGTCGTCCTTGCGCCGGATAAAGGACGCGGCAATATAATCGACGCCGTGCTCAATGCCGAACAGCACATCCGCTTTGTCCTGTTCGCTCATATAGGGCAGATCCAGATGCACACGGGGCACATTGATGCCCTTGTGGTCACTCACCTTGCCGCCATGCTCCACCTCGCACAAAATATCTGTTTTGGTGGAAGAAACCACCTTTAATTTCACATTCCCATCGTCAATGAGCACCGCATCGCCCGCACTGAGCTGCTGGGGGAGTGCGGCAAAGGTCATGGAGGCAATGGTTTCGTCCCCTTCCACATCGCGGCTGGTGAGGGTAAACTGGCTGCCGTCTTTTAACTCAACTTCCCCCGTTTTAAAATTTTTCAGCCTGATTTCCGGCCCCTTGGTGTCCAGCATAATGGCCAGCGGCACGCCCAGCCTTTGCCGGACGGATTTTAGCATGGCAATGGACTCCGCGTGGTATTCATGGGTGCCGTGCGAAAAGTTCAGCCGGGCCACATTCATGCCACACCGGATCATTTCCGTTATGGTTTCTTCATCCCGGCAGGCCGGGCCGAGGGTACATACAATTTTTGTCTTGCGCATTCTACTGTTCCTTTCCTTTGTTAAGCGTTGATTCAAATGTTACAAAAATGGGGGTTCGCTGCGAAAAATAGTGATAGCCCGAAAATCCGCACGCCTGCAAAAGCGCCTGGCCTTCCAAAAGCCCGCAACCTACCTTTTGGGGATGGTGGGAATCCGACCCCAGCGTAACAAGCTCCCCGCCCAGTGCACGATAGCACTCTAAAATATGCTTTTGCGGCATAAACGTGTGCCACGGCGTGCCAATGCCGGAGGTGTTGAGCTCCAGCGCAAGGCCGCGTGATATTACGGCTTTTAAAATTTCCTCTATGGCATCTATGTAGCGCATATCCTCTATCTGTCTGCCATATATGCCATTGATATAGCGCAGCGGGCAGGTAAGATGGGTGACAATGTCAATATCGTCGTGCAAAACCATGTATAATACATCTTTAAAATATTGTACCAAAAATGCGTCAATATCATTCTCTGTTTGCGCACCAAAATCAATGCGCGAATAGGGGATAGGGACCTTTCCATAGCGCACAGTGTGAATAGAGCCCAAAACCGCGTCAAACGAAAATGCATTTAACAGGCGCTTGGTATAGTCCGGATGCCAAAACCCTTCGCCGATTTCCACGCCGGAAAGCACCTGCAAACGTCCGGCATACTGTTCTTTTAATGCGAGCGCATCCCGGTTGGAGCCGCGGATAGCAAAAAAGCCATCGCGGGAAATGTAGCTGCTGACATCCATGTGATCTGTGATGGTGACTGCAAAAAGCCCTGCCTGCACAGCGCGTTCACACAGCGCTTCGGGCGGGCAGTGCGCATCTGGGGACCAGGTGGTATGCGTGTGGCTGTCAAACATAAAAATGCCCCCTTTTTAAAAGTCCGTACCTATCATAATAAAAATTTTCAAGATTGTCAAGTCCTTTTTGTCCCCGGCGCGGGCAGCACCTCGGCGCCTGTGAGCTCCCGCGCGGCATAGGCCTCCAGCAAAAGCCGGTAGTCCCCCGCATAGTGTCTGGCAAGCCGGGAGAGCAGCTCGGCCTTGCGCGCACGGACATTTTCTGTGCGGACGGCAATGGAAGCCTGCTGATATTCTGTCATGGGCAGTGCGTGCGGCTGTGCGCGCCGCGCTGCAGACCGATGTACTGGCGCAGGCTGCATTTTTTGGCGGCCGCGCCTGTAAAGTCCAACTATTTCAAACCTGCGGCCGAAAATCATCTCCAGCTGCGCCGGAGACTTTCTAAAACCCATGTGGATTCGCAAAATTTTTGCCATAAAATCATGCCCCTTTCCTAAATTGTTTGACAAAAAAGCCCGAACCCGATTATAATAAATACAGATAGAGCTTTTCTATCGCGGATAACGGAAATTGTCGCTTTCGCCAGGGACGTTTCCGTTATCTTTTTGTTTTTTCGACATATATATACAAAATATACCATATTTTGCCAATGATTGCAACAGAAAAATACAGGGATGGTTTCTTTGCAGCCTGCGATTAAGATGGCGCACATCAAAACACCCGCATGTTGGCGGGTGTTTTAATGTTTACATTCCCAATTGTTGCCCATCTCTAATAAAATGGTATCCCAAAAACAATGCCCTTTCCATGCGCAAATCAGCTCCTTGCGGCTGTAAAATCCACATAGGCGGCACAATTTGTCCAGCCGGTATTTGATTCCGTTGACTGTCATAAAGACTGTTTCGGCCACCTGTTCATAGCTTTTTCCATCTGCAAGCATCTTTAAGATATAGAGATCGCTTTCTTCGCACTTTTCAAAAAGCGTTTCCATTCTAACAAGCTGTTTTACCTCTTCATCCCCATAAAAATCAAAGCCGGCATCGTGCATCTCTGCGCGATCCGAATCCATCCGGCCAACCGGTATGTTGTCTGTGGTATCCCGTACAATAATTTTGCTTTTCACATTGACATTGACACATGCAAGCTGCGGATTTTTATGCAGCATATTGTGGATATCGATTGCCACTTTGCCGTATTCGTCATAGTTGAGCGCTACGCTTGTAATGGAAGGGGTGATAATTTGACTGAGATTCGTATTTGCAAAACTGACAATAAAAAGTTTGTTTAAATAATTCCAGTCCTCTTTTTTCAAATTATTTATCAATGAAATTGCCGCATAATCATTTGTACATATGACAGCATCAAATCTGTCCATATCTTTTTGGAACCTATTATAGCACGCCCTTAAATCACCAAAATTATAATAGATGGGCCGATTGCGTCCAAATCCTGCCAATTTAAGATTGTCGGCTGTTGACGACGGGTTCACACCATAAAGAGCAATGTTCTTTTTTTTGCAGTTTTTTAAATACAGCAGTACCTCTTTTACCGCCGAAAACAAATCTGTGCAAACATTGCTGACACAAAGCCGGTATGGCCGATTGCTAATCAATATAATGGGCGATACAGACTGCCCCTTCAAAAAAGTAACCGTCTCATAAATTCAGGTTGGCGATGTCCCGATTACCACAATCGAGTCATCCTGCCCGGTAGAAAGATTGCCTGTTTGAAAGGCAGTCTTGATTTTTTTGCGCTTGGCACGCTCCAAAATCCCGTTTATAATCCGTTCACACCATGTATTTTTCCGATATGCCTCTTCTGATACAATATGTACCGTCATGTCTACTCACCTCTTCATATGATTATCATATCGGATAGGAGGTCAAAAAGCAAGAAAAAAATGAAAATTTTTTAATCTTTTCTTGCTTTTACTTGCGATACAACTATCTTACAATAGTATTTAAAAGAGGTGATGAATGTGAATACAAAAATAACAAAAGAAAGGAAAACCATTCCAACCTATGTGCCGAAACCGGCAATGGACCTTCCGATGTTCTTTGAAAACAAGCCGTATCAGGGCGCATCGGGCAGGCTTTATCCGCTGCCGTTTTCCGACAGTATCAGCGATGATAAAACAGACGTTTCGTATCAGGTATACACACTTGAAAACGAGTACATCCTGACGCAGGTTCTGCCTGAAATCGGCGGGAAAATTCTAAGAGGCTATGACAAAACAGGCAAATATGACTTTATCTATTACAACGAAGTGATAAAGCCGGCGCTGGTCGGGCTTGCGGGGCCGTGGGTTTCAGGCGGCATTGAATTTAACTATCCGCAGCACCACAGGCCAACAACCTTTCTGCCGCTTGAGGCAGTCATTGAGGAAAGCGAAACCGGCGAAAAAACGGTATGGACAGGCGAAGTGGAGCCGTTGAACCGGTTAAAAGGTATGGTGGGCGTTTCCATAGACGAGGGCAGAAGCTACATCAAGGCAAAGGTGAAAGTGTATAATCGTACTAACCAGCCGCAGGTGTTTATGTGGTGGGCAAATCTCGCCGTCCCTGTAAACGAAACCTATAAAACGATTTTCCCGCCGGATGTGGAATGGGTAAACGACCACGACAGGCGGTGCGTGATGAGCTGGCCAATTGCAAAAGGTATATATCACACTGCACGTCCGTTTGACTACGGAAAAGGGACGGATATTTCCATGTATGACGCTGTAAAGGTTCCGTCATCTTTCCTGGTTTCCCAGGGGCAATCGGATATGGATTTTGTAGCAGGCTATGACGGCGGAAAGCAAATGGGAATTGTGACAGTTGCAGACCATCACATTGCACCGGGTAAAAAAATGTGGCACTGGGGCAAGTGTGATTTCGGTGATATGTGGTGTTCCAATCTTACTGACAAAAACGGACCATACATTGAGCTGATGACAGGGGTATATACCGACAACCAGCCTGACTTTACCTGGCTTGCCCCTTATGAAAGCAGGACTTTTGAGCAGTATTGGTATCCCATCCGTGAAATTGGCGACGTAAAAAATGCAACCATTGACGCTGCAATCAATGTAGAGCAAAGGGGCAAAACGCTGTTTTTGGGATTAAATGTGACCGGCGTATTTGAAAATGCCGAAGTAAAGGTATTGTGCAAGGGAAAAGAAGTTTACTCTGAAACGGCCACCCTTTCTCCAGATCAGGCGTATATAAAAGAAATGGATATGGACAATATGCAGTTTGAAGACATCACAGCCAAACTGGTATCCAAAGAAGGTGGCATCCTCGTGGATTACAAGTTTTATACACGAGGCCAAAAACAGCCGATTACACCGAGAAAGCCGGTACTTCGTCCATCTGAAATTGAAACGAACGAGGCACTTTATATCAACGGCTTGCACTTGGAGCAGTATAAACAGCACAACTATGACGCGCAGGAGTATTACCTGGAGGGAATCAGGCGCGATAAAACAGATGCAAGATGCAACACCGCAATGGCGAGGATCTCCTATAAGTATGGTCAGTTTGACGACTGCATCCGCTATGCCGACGCGGCAATATCAACACTCACCGGTCGCAATATGCACCCGACGGATACCGAAGCAATGTATGTAAAAGGCCTTGCATTAAAGGCAATGGGGGAATTTCAAAAAGCATATGATATACTGTCCATGGCAGGTTGGGATTACAAATTCCGCAGTGCAGCATATTTTGAACTTGCATTGATAGATTGCCAAACCGGCGATTTTGCTGCAGCGCTTGAAAAACTTGACGTATCCATTTGCTACAATGCAGGCCATACAAAAGCGTTGAACCTAAAGGCACTTGTCCTATTGCATCTGGGCAGACCCAACGAGACAAAGGCCCTTCTTGAATCCATACAGGAATCCGACAGGCTGGATATGCCCAGCAAGGTTTTACAGGTGTTATTGGGCGGCAATCCTCGCGAATTAAACGAGATCTTTGGTTCTAAGTGCGAAAATTATGTTGACGTTGCATACGACTTTCTAAACGGCGGATTTTACAAAGAAGCAATCAAAGCACTTGACCTGTCGGGAAATCAGTATCCTCTGTTTGACTATATAAGGGCGTACTGCACATCAAAGCTTGGTGACCGCGATCAGACGCTTGCATATCTAAAAGCTGCAGAGATGCAGGACACGGGATACTGCTTCCCGTCAAGGCTGGAGGATATTGCGGTCCTCGAATTTGCAATCAAAAACAATCCAGCCGGCTGCAATGCTTATTATTATCTCGGCTGCCTGTACTATGACAAATTTGCGTATGAAAAGGCCATTTCGCTGTGGGAAACATGTATAATGCAAAATAAAAGCCACCCCAAAGCATTTCGGAATCTTGCACTTGCATACTTTGACAAGCGTGGCGATTTCCTTTCTGCAAAAGTGTGTATGGAGCAGGCAATTGCCAACAAAAGCGACGATGCAAGGCTGATTTTTGAGTATCAGCAGCTTATTAAAAATATGGACTATTCTCCTGAATACAGGCTTAAAGTGTATGATAAATACGAACATCTTATGCAGATGCGGGATGATTGCTATCTGGATAAAATAACGCTCAAATGTCTTGTCGGGGCGTATCAAGAGGCAATCGAAATGGCAAAGCAGCGCCGGTTTCACATTTATGAAGGCGGAGAAGGAAAGCTTACAAAACAGCATGCGTGGATGCATGTGTTGTATGGAAATAAGCTTGCAAAAGAAGGCAAATATGATGAGGCAAAGGCAGTCTACCAGGATGGTATTAATATGCCAAAGTCTTATGGTGAAGCAAAAACCTACTTTAATCAAGAAGCACACATCTATTACTACCTCGGCCTGCTCACCAATGACGAGGCATATTTGAAAGAGGCGGCCGTGTATAAAGCGGCGGTGTCAGAAATATCCCTTTTCCGGGCGCTTGCGCTTAGAAAGCTGATGGCTTTCTCCGAGGCAAAAGCGGTCTTAGAGGAGATGATCACCACAGCAGAGCAGCTGATTGAAAACTGTGATATGCGTACCTATTACGGGGTAGGTTCACCGTCACCAATGCCATTTGAGTCGGATATTAAAAAAAGCAATCTTACAGACGGTTATATTTTAAAAGCGTATGCACTCCTTGGAATGGGGAAATTCCACGCATCCGATACGTACATTCAAAAAGCAAAAGCTCTTTCCAAATATGATTTTAGAATTTATGCCTATGAAAAAATAAAGGACAGCGTGATATTTTAAATGAAAAAGGATTGCGATTTCTTCGCAATCCTTTTAAGCGTGACTTTTCACGAAAAAGAAGCCGCAGCAAAATGAGCGCACGGTGACTTTTGCAAAAAAACCGCCGCAAGCGTCATATCGCTTGCGGCGGCGTGGCTCCCCAAGTTGGACTCGAACCAACGACCCTGCGGTTAACAGCCGCATGCTC
>JAJXRJ010000018.1:0-6802 GCA_021629085.1 Oscillospiraceae bacterium
CTCCAAAAAAGGTTTGTCATTGACAAATACGGTCAAAAAAGATTATAATAGATATTGTACGAATTTTTGACAATCAAAAAACGCTTCGGTGTAGACGGCAAATATTTTTTGCTGTCTGTCGCCAGGCGGTGATATACGCCAGCTTTGTACAGTGCACCGGAGCCGATTTGAATGAATCAATCAACGATGGAAGTTCGCAGATTTGCACTTCCGGCAAAGGGGATTTAAAACATGTCACTGGCTCAGTTTTTTGAAACGCATAAAAAATGCGCATTGGCCTTTTCGGGCGGGGTTGACTCGGCATATGTCCTATACGTGGCAGCAATGCAAAAGTGCGATATCCGCCCCTACTTTGTAAAGTCGCAATTTCAGGCAAAATTTGAATTGGAGGACGCCAAACGTCTTTGCAAGGAGCTAAAAATCCCACTCAACGTGCTGGAACTAGATGTATTGTCCTTCCCAGAAATCGCAAGGAATCCAGACACACGCTGTTATTTTTGTAAAACACAGATGATGAAACGTGTGTGCGCAGCGGCAAAGGCCGATGGATATTATGTGGTATTAGACGGAACCAACGCCTCGGACGACACATCCAGCCGTCCTGGTATGCGGGCGCTTTCCGAATTTAGGGTACACTCTCCGCTTTTAGAATGCGGCATTACAAAAGACGAAGTACGCTCACGCTCCAAATCGGCGGGACTGTTTACCTGGGACAAGTGTGCAAACGCCTGCCTTGCCACGCGAATTCCGCATGGAACCCGGCTGACCGCCGACGGGCTCTTGCGTGTGGAACGGGCAGAAGATGTCCTTAGCGCAATGGGATTTTCTGATTTTCGTGTCCGCGTATTTCACGGCGCAGCCAGGATCCAGCTCAAAGAAGGACAATTTGAAAAAGCAATCGCAATGCGTGAGGAACTGGTTTCCCGGCTGTCGGAAAGTTTTAGCATGGTGTTTTTAGACCTGATCCCAAGATAAAGAGGCGACAGTATGAATAAGGATGAAATTCTTGGTTTGCTCAATAGCGTAGCAAATGGCACAACAACGCCCGAAGCGGCAATGGCAAAGCTGAAACGCCAGCCATTTGAAGATTTGGGCTATGCAAAAATTGACCATCACCGGGATATCCGCCAGGGTGTGCCGGAGGTTATTTTCGGGCAAACAAAATCTGCGCAACAAATTTTAAATATTGTGGAGCGCATGCGTACAAACGGCACAGCAAACATTCTGATCACACGGCTCTCAGAAGCTTCGGCGCAAGCGCTTTCAACGATACCGGATTTTTCCTATGATGCAACTGCAAAAATTGCTGTGGTGGGCCGGACCAGCTGCGAACATGGCGTTGGGGAAATTGTGGTGGCGTCGGGCGGCACCAGCGACCTGCCGGTTTGCGAAGAAGCGGCGATCACTGCCGAAGTGCTGGGGAACCACGTCACCCGGTTATATGACGTCGGCGTTTCTGGCCTGCACCGATTGCTGGCACATTTGGACACGCTTTCAAATGCGCGGGTCGTGATTGTGGTGGCGGGCATGGAGGGCGCGCTTGCAAGCGTTGTGGGCGGCCTGGTGGACTGCCCGGTGATTGCCGTGCCGACAAGCGTGGGCTACGGCGCAAGCTTTCACGGGCTGGCTGCGCTGCTCAGCATGCTCAATTCCTGTGCGAGCGGCGTCAGCGTTGTCAACATCGACAATGGGTTTGGCGCAGGGTATCTCGCCAGCCGGATCAACAAAATGGAGGGAATCAAGTGAAAACGCTTTATTTAGAATGTAATATGGGTGCCGCAGGCGATATGCTGATGGGCGCGCTGTTAGAACTTTTGCCCGATCCAGATTCGTTTTTAAAAACGATGAATTCCCTGGGGCTTCCAGGTGTTTTGGTGTCCGCACAAAAAACACAGCAATGCGGTATTACCGGCACCCACATGTCCGTTTTGATTGACGGAAAAGAAGAGCACCAGCATATGCATGCACAGGAACATACCCACCATCACGAATGCGATGACAAGCATCACCATGCACATGAACACACCCATCCGCACTCCCACAGCCATAAAACGCAGGCGCAGATTGCACATATCATCTCGCACCTTCCCATCAGCGACAAGGTAAAGAAAGATGCGAACAGCGTCTACCGGCTGATTGCGGATGCGGAATCGGCAGCACACGGCGTGCCGGCAGAGCAAATCCACTTTCATGAGGTTGGCGAACTGGATGCAGTGGCTGACATTGTGGGTGTATGCCTGTTGTTCGATATGCTTTCTCCCGACCGGATTGTGGCCTCTCCTATCAATACCGGCAGCGGACAGGTGCGCACCGCGCACGGCATACTGCCTGTGCCCGCACCCGCCACTGCACATCTTTTAAAGGGCATCCCTGTATTTTCCGGGACCATCCAGGCAGAGCTGTGCACACCAACCGGTGCGGCGCTGCTCAAACATTTTGCAGACGCTTTCTCTCCCATGCCTGCTATGACTGTTTTAAACACCGGTTATGGCATGGGTACCAAGGAATTTGAAGCCGCCAACTGTGTGCGTGCGTTTTGGGGAGAAACGCAAAGTACAGCAGACGAAGTGATCGCTTGCCTCACCTGCAATCTGGATGATATGACACCGGAGGCAATCGGCTTTGCCCAGGAACAGCTCATGCAATCGGGGGCGCTGGATGTATTTACCACGCCCATCCAAATGAAAAAGGGCCGGCCGGCTGTAATGCTTACCTGCCTGTGCCCGCAAAACATGGCGGATACCTTTGCAAAATTGATGCTTACACACACTACCACCTTTGGCGTGCGAAAATCAGAATGTACGCGCTATACGCTCTCTCCCACATTTTCCACTGTGCAAACGCCCTACGGCTCCTGTACGGTGAAAACCGGCGTCGGGTATGGCATTACAAAGTCCAAACCGGAATATGAAGATGTGGCAAAGTGTGCCAAAATGCACGGTATTGCCTTTCAAACCGTGTATGATGCAGTGAAAAAAGCGGCCGACTAAAAGCGCCGCTTTACTTTTTTTTATCCGTATGATAAAATAGTTTAAAAGGGGTGAGCACATGCCGGTATACCGCATTGCGGGAATTTGCGTTTCCATGGAGCCAAAATATGAGACACTGATAAAACAGGGAAAGGCATATCTTTTAGAGGACGGTGCAAAAGCGGATTTTGCCATTCGGCTGTCCGAGGAATTTTTAACCGCCAAACAACAAGCCTATCCGCACCTATCGAGAAACGACTGCGAATATATTTGGCATGGTTCCGCATTTTACAATCAAATTTTAGATTTCGGCGGCTTGTTTTTACACGCCTCTGCCATTGCCTATGAAGGCAAAGCCTATCTGTTTTCCGCCCCCAGCGGCACGGGAAAGTCTACCCACACTGCACTTTGGAAAAAACAGTTTGGAAGCGGAGCAGAAATTATCAATGATGACAAGCCGGCACTGAAATTGGAAGATGGGACCTTTTTCGTATATGGGACACCGTTTTCCGGGAAAACAGATCAAAACCGCAATATGCGTGTTCCGCTGCAGGCAATTGGCATTTTATCACGGAGCGCGAAAAATCGTGCGGAGCGGATGGATGCCAAAGATGCGCTGCTTCCCATTTTAAACCAAACCATTCGGCCATCCAGCCCAGAGCGGATGGACACGCTCTTAAAGCTTTTAGACGTACTGCTTTCAAATGTACCAGTTTATAGCGTCGCCTGTAACATGGAATCAGAGGCGGCAACCGTTGCCTATCATGCGATGAAAAGGGAAGTGACGATATGAAAATAAAAAAAGGATTTTTGCTGCGGGAGGTTGCCGGGAACCCCATTGTGGTTGCCGTTGGCAAGGCTTCCCTTCAGTTTAACAGCCTCATCACGCTTAACAACACCGGCGTGTTCCTTTGGAAACAATTAGAAGCTGGTGCGGAACTGGAGGACTTGATTTCTGCCATGGTTTCTGAGTATGACATTGACCGGGAAACGGCCAAACAAGATATTTTAGAATTCTTACAACAGATAAAGGGAGCGGGAATCATTGAGTAAACGGATACCGCTGCAAGAAGTTTTGCCCGTGATGCAAGAGGTGCTCAATTCCGGCGGAGAATTTAACATGGTGACTGCCGGCATGAGCATGTATCCACTGCTGCGGGATCGGAAGGATTCCGTAGTGCTCATAAAGCCAGGGAAATCCTTAAAAAAATATGACGTCGCGCTCTACCGGCGAAATAACGGCGCATTTGTCTTACATCGCGTAGTTGGAATCGCAAAGGATGGATACATTTTTTGCGGCGACAACCAGCTTGTAAAAGAACGCGGCATCTCTCACAGCCAGGTGATTGCTGTGATGAAGGCTTATGTCAAAGATGGCAAACGCGTCTCCTGCCAGTCGTTTGGATACCGCATATACACGGTACAGCGCTGCTGTTTGCGTCCTGTCAGAAAAGTTGGCACAGCACTCCGAAGGCTTGCCGGGGCGCTCAAACGGAACCTTTTAAACAAATAAGCCGGATCCACAAACACTGCGGACGCCGGCTTTTCTTTATTTCTTTTTTCCATAGCGAACCAAATTGTAATACTGCAAATAGCGGTATGCATCAATCTTTTCCTGCAGCGGCTGCGGCAAATCCTCTGTAAACGCCCCGTCGATGTAGTATCCTGCTACTGATGAAAAAATCGGGATTTCTGCTTTTATTGTGTTCACAAAGTCGAAAAATGGCGGCATATCCACATTCATATACTCCATCAATTCCGTTGCAAGATAGCTTGCAGAAATCGTGCCCGCATCACCGCTCGTCACTTCACCGCCCTCACTTTTGACCAAATCTTTTGCAGCAGCATTGCCATAGATGACAAACGGGATGCTGTAGCGGTTCATCATGGCTTTCTGCCCTCCGCTTGCCACATCGTAACCCATGTATGCATAGCCTTTAAATTCCGCGTCAATAAACGGCAGGTGATCACCGAAAAAGACCAGCACGGTCGGTTCTTCTACCGTGTCAATAAACGTCCGAACCCGGCCCAAAAGCTGGTCTGCGTCAGAAAGGCCATCCATATAGTTGTTGATGGTGTTATAGAGCTTATCATCAATGCCCATAGGCCGCACATAGCGCTTTGGCCGCTCAGTTTCATAGTCCATGTACGGGCCATGGTTTTGAATGGTGACAGTAAAGTTAAAATACCCGTTTCCCGTACCATTTTCCAAGTAGTCCTTGTAGTTGTCAATAATGAGCTCAGAGGTCACCGCGTCAGTGGTGTAATAGTTAATTTTTTCCACGTCCTCCGGCAGATCGTCCAGCGTAATAAATTCGTCAAAGCCCATCCGTGCATAGACGCTCTTACGGTTGTAAAACCACGAGTGCCCGGGATGGATTGCCAGCGTTTCAAACCCCAAATCCTGAAACATGCGTGGAAGCGCATACACATTGGAATTGATATATTCTTTATATACAGTTGGCATGGAACGGCTGATGAGCGAAATGTTACAGCCGGATAAAAACTCAAATTCCGTTGAGGCAGTGGCGCCGCCAAAGCCCGGCACAAAGATATTGCCAAACCGGCCCTCTTTTCGAATCTGATTGAGGTTGGGAAGTGGATCCATACCGGGATAAAACTGGATATCCTCCGCCACCTGCGGGTCAAAAAATGCCTCACTCATAATGGCGATCACATTTGGCATTTTGTTGCCCTGATTGGTGTTATCCGCACTTTTATTCAGTATCTGCTGTGCAATTTCGTCCGTATATCCTTTGGGTTTTTGATACCCCGTTTGTGCTGCACTCACCAAAAATGAATATAATAAGCCCTTATAAGAAACAGTGTCCACGTCATTATACCCGTCTGCCAGGCTAAACGCTTTGGTATACATGGGTTCATTGGTGTAAATCAAAAAATAAGATGACACAAGAAGCGCTGCGCTTACCACAATCCCAGTCACGCGCTTGAGTGTGTCCGCTTTTTTTGCATGGACTGTTTTAAAAATGACTACAAACACGAAAAGCATTAAAATGGTCAAACACGCCATGGAGAGATTAAATGTAAATTTATAGTTTTCAGTGATGTTTAGCACCTCGCCCATCAGCGTGATGTCGGACGGTTTAAATGGCTCAGCCCGGAAATAAATTTTGTAAAAATTGACATATAGCCCTACCGTGAGAGGAAGATTGACGGCAAGATACCCGGCCCAGATACGGTTGGTGAGGAAAAATATGAAGGTCATAATGAGAAAGATGGGCAGGAAATTAAACAGCATCACGAGCGGCGACATAAAAAAAGACATGTACGCCTTAAAGTTAGAGCCGTTTTGCATCACCAATTGATAGAGCGTGGTGAACACAGACAGCACGGCAATAAACGAAAGCGACTGCCAAATTTTCATTTCCGCCTGATATTTGAACACTTTTTTTACACCCATGTCGACACCTGCATCCTTTGCGTGAAATTCTAACTTTTGAAAAAACGCCGTTCCCACTTTATATAGGTATTCTTTCACAATCATCCCTCCGGGAAACTGTAAAGTTTCTCATATCATATCATATTTTAGTGAGGAATGTCAAAAAAATTTAGCAATTCTTAAGATTTTCTTCTGACTTTTTGTAAATTGTTCACAATGCCACAATTATCCTATGCGGATGATTTGAAAATTATCTCTTTTTCATATTGAATCGAGTGCACTTGTGTGATATAATTATTAAATATTTTATATTTTTAGTAATTATGTAAAATACCTAGATATATTCTAGGTATTATTATAAAAATGACATTTGTCCTTCAATTTGTTTATTTCTTTTCTTTTTCTTAACTTTATTCACTAATTCACTTTGTAA
>JAJXRJ010000018.1:6812-45752 GCA_021629085.1 Oscillospiraceae bacterium
ATTTTATACCTTGTATCAACATCTTATATTCGAAAGGAATGAATGCAATTATGAAACTGAGTTTTTCAACGTTGGCCTGCCCTGATTTTTCATGGCCGGACATCTACTCAATGGCAAAGGATTTGAATTTTGACGGCATCGAAATCCGCGGCCTTGGGGAAGAGATTTTTGCTGTAAAAGCAAAACCCTTCACCAAAAATAAGCTAGCGGAAACGATTAAAAAGCTTGCCGAGCTAAAGCTTGAAATCCCCTGCCTATCCTCTGGTTGCTGCCTGAAGTTTAAAGATGAATATGAGAGTATTGTTGCAGAAATTTCAGAGTATATTGAACTTGCCAAACAGCTCCATACGCCTTATATCCGCATTCTTGCAGACCTTGCGCCAGCGCCGGACGGCGAAGTGGACGATGGGTATATTGCAGATGTGTTAAAAACACTTGCCAAATCTGCCAAACAAGCCGGTGTTACACTGCTGGTGGAAACCAATGGTGTGTATGCCGACACCAAGCGGCTTAGCGCGCTGTTAGATGCCGTGGGAAGCGACGCAGTGGCAGCGCTGTGGGATGTGCACCACCCCTACCGCTATTTTGGCGAAACGCCGGAACAGACCGTGAAAAATTTGGGTGAACGCATCAAATATGTGCATGTAAAAGATGGTGTGATGCAAAACGGCAAACCTTCTTACCGGCTCATGGGCGAAGGCGACCTGCCCATTCACGGCATGCTGCAGGCTCTTAAAAATATTGGCTACACAGGTTACATATCCTTAGAATGGGTAAAACGCTGGGCGCATGAGCTTTCCGATGCCGGCATTGTATTCCCCCACTTTGCAAACTTCATGGAACCCTACCGCGTGGACGAAACCGATGGGTTGCAGACGAACAACCGCGGAGACGGCAAATATGTTTGGAAAAAAGAGACACTGATCAATGAAACCTTCCCGGATGTGCTAGACCGTATCTGCAAGGAATTTCCCAATCAGTATGCATTTCGCTATACCGAGCTTGACTACACCCGCACCTATCCGGAATTTCGTGACGATGTGGACACCTTTGCCCGTGCGCTCCTTGCCATGGGCGTGGACCGCGGCGACCACGTTGCCATTTGGGCTACCAATGTGCCCGCATGGTACATCACATTTTGGGCCACTACAAAAATCGGGGCAGTGCTGGTGACAGTCAATACTGCCTATAAAATCCACGAGGCGGAATATTTGCTTCGCCAGTCTGACACGCATACGCTGGTGATGATAGATGGATTTAAAGACTCCGACTATGTGGGCATTATAAAGGAGCTGTGCCCGGAGCTTTCCGAAACCAAACCAGGGCAGTTAAATTCCAAACGTCTGCCCTGCTTAAAAAATATCATTACGATAGACAGCAAACAGGACGGCTGCTACACATGGGAGGAAGCCAATGCGCTTGCAAAAACCATTTCTCAAGATGAAGTGGAAAAACGCCGCAAGCAAATTGACAAAAACGATGTGTGCAACATGCAGTATACCTCTGGTACGACAGGGTTTCCCAAAGGCGTGATGCTCACGCATTACAACGTAGTTAATAACGGCAAAGCCATTGGCGACTGCATGGATCTGTCCACAGCAGACCGCCTGATGATCCAGGTGCCCATGTTCCACTGCTTCGGCATGGTGCTTGCGATGACAGCCGCCGTGACGCATGGCACCACCATGTCTCCCATTCCAGCCTTTTCGCCGCGCAAAGGGCTTGACTGCATCAACAAAGAAAAAATCACTGCATTCCACGGCGTGCCCACTATGTTTATCGCCATGCTGGAACACGAAAACTTTGATAAAACCGACTTTTCACATATGCGCACCGGCATCATGGCAGGCAGCCCCTGCCCGATCAAGGTGATGCAGGATGTAGTGGAAAAAATGCACATGCCCGAAATCTGTATCACATACGGCCAGACCGAAGCGTCGCCCGGCTGCACCATGAGCAAAACCACGGATTCTTTGGATGTCCGCGTCAACACAGTTGGCTCCAATCTATTTGGCGTGGAATGCAAAATTGTGGACCCGGAAACCTATGAGGATTTGCCGGACGACACAGATGGCGAATTTGTTGCACGCGGCTACAATATTATGAAGGGGTATTATAAAATGCCTGAAGCCACCGCGGCAGCCATTGACGAAAATGGCTGGCTGCACACTGGCGACATGGCGCGGCGCACGCCGGATGGGAACTTTAAAATTACCGGGCGTATCAAAGATATGATTATCCGCGGCGGCGAAAACATCTATCCCAAAGAAATTGAAGACTTTATCTATACCCACCCCAAAGTCAAAGACGTGCAGGTCATCGGCGTACCGGACAAGCAATATGGCGAAGAAATCATGGCCTGTATCATCTTAAAAGACGGCGAAACCTCGTCAGAAGACGAAATAAAAGAATTTGTGCTCTCTCATATGGCAAAGCATAAAACGCCGCGCTACGTGCAATTTGTCAAAGAATTCCCCATGAATGCAGCGGGAAAAATTTTAAAATACAAAATGCGCGAAAACGCCGTGGAGCTTTTGGGCCTGCAGGCGGACAGCAAAATTGAAACAGCCTAATAACCCCTCTTTTTTGGCGGATGGAAATAAAGAAGTATCAATAAACATTCACCATTTACCGGCAGGCAGGGCGTAAAGAAAAAGGGATACAGGTTTTATAGCCTGTATCCCTTTTCACATATATAAAAATATTTTAGCCCCCGCTTGTATGCGGGGTCAAGGCCCATCTGTTTTCAAAATATAGCTGTTTATCGTTTGGTATTTGTTTATTGCAAATCATTTTACTGCTTTTACCGGCCATACAGCAAATATTTGTTTTGACACATTAAAGCCCTGTTGCAAATTCGTCTATCAAATACTTGCCGTCCGGCTGCCTTTGCAAGATCAGATAAAATGAAGTGGATGTTTGGCTTGGGTCAAACACAGAGCCTTCGTGCGGCGTCATAGCGACGTTTACCAAAGCAATAAAATCATTAGAGGACTTTGCATATTGGAGCGGGTCAATCTTTATTTCCGCAAGGGACGCCTCCGTCATGCCAAAAACATATCCATCGCCGAAAAAGCCCGCTACACACTCTGCAGTGCAAAATGGCTTCATTGCATCAAATTCCCTTTGAGAAAATGCGCTGAAAAAATGCCTTATAACATATTCAGGATCTTGCAGTAAATCATCTATTGATGAGGAATCAAGGATATTTCCATCCCTGTCATAGAGGATGTAAGCCAGTTCTCGCAAAGTGTTATCAGCGTTTCTTATATTTAGAAAACGATAAAGGATGTAATTTGCCATATCCAGAGGAACATAGGTAGTTGCACCTTTTAAGATCGGTGTGTTGCCGTTTGCAGGTTCAATTGTCATGCGCACTGCCGTCTCATCATCCATACTTACGCCATATAAATCATTCCCTTGGAAATGTCTGAGATGTAATACAGCACTGCCTATTTTTAAGCGGTATAGCCCGTTGTCCCCCGGGTAGTGTAAGATTGCAATGTCGATCGTACCGTCATTCCAGCTTATATAACTGTTCGTTTCGTTGTATCCCAGCTTTTCAAAGGTTTCCCGAAGCGGCAGATACACCTCGCCGTTTTCAATAAACGGCTTATTTACAAATCCAATTTCTTCCCCGTTATTTGTAATTTCAATCGTATAATTATCTTCCGTCATCCCCAGCAGTAAGCCGCTTGCAAAAACGGTTGTACTAAGCATTGCAAGTGCAACGACGACTGACAATACCGATGCGAGCTTGCTTGTGGCTTTTTTGGTGTTTATCATGATAAATCTCCTTTTCAGCATTTTTTTGCTGCTTGCCATTTGTGTGGTAAGCGGCCTTTTTTGCCGGATTGAGGCCTGCACAAAATTGAGTATCATTGCCATATAATCCTTTTTCTGCGGCTCTGTAAGGCTTTTGCAAACTTCCCAATCACAGGAAAGCTCACATTCCTCGTCGATCTGTTTTGACACGATATACACAAGAGGATTAAACCAATGCATGCTTAAAACAAACATGGCAAACCACTTGTACAATAAATCATGCCGCTTGTAATGGGTCAGTTCGTGGAGCAGGATATAGTTTAATTCTTCCTGCTTCATTTCAGTTTGCGGAAGGTATAAAACGGGCTTTATCAACCCTACGATTAACGGCGCGTCAAGCAGCTTTGTTTTCCGTACTGTCAGTCTTTTCGGGATGTGTGCCATACCAAAATCAGCAACGGATTTTTTTTGGATTGCCCGTAAAAACAGCATATATTTCGTCAATTTGTACCCCAAAAGCAGCAAAGCGCCCGTAAGCCAAAAAAGCCCTGCAATTTGTGTGACGTTGGCAGGGATTTCAGGGGTTCTAAAAAACGGTTCCCGCAATCCTTTATCAAGTGCTTCGGACTGCGCCGCCTCCTGTTCTGCTTGAACCGGCGCATTCTGATTTGCCTGTATGGCCGTGTTTCCAGCCGGTGTGATTCGTATTGGTTCGGCGGGCAGTTGCAGCTTTACCGGCAGCACCATTCCAATCAAAACGGCCAGCCAGATATAATACTGCCATTTTGGGCTGAACAGCCTTTTGGTCACAGGCTTTAGGCACAAGAGGACAAAGGCAAGAATGCTTCCCGCAGCGGACATCAAAAGGAGAATCTTCATCATTTCATCCATCAAAGCACCCCCTACAAATCAAACATTTTACGAATTTCAGCAACATCTTCTTCTGTCATATCCTCGCTTTTGAAAAGAGATACGGCGAGGTCTTTGACAGAGCCGCGATACAGCCTTGATACAAATTCTTTTGTCTGTTCTTTGGTATATTCCTCTTTGTCCAGAACCGGCGTGTAGTAATTGACACGGCCCTTCTTTTCGGAAGTAACTGCGCCTTTTTCCTCCATGCGAATCAGCAGTGTGCCAACCGTTTTATAGGCCCATTTGTTGCTTGGCAGCCGGTCACAAACGGTTTGAATATTGAGCGGCTCGTCAGCCTCCCAAAGGATTTGCATCACCGTAAGCTCCGCATCGCTGATTTGGCTATGCGTTTTCATTTTGACAACCTCCCTCCATTTCTTACATATGTAAGTTAATTATATCTTACACCAGTAAGAAATATTTGTCAATCCTTTTTTGAAAAATAACTAATTTTCTTTTGCAAAATGAAGCTTTTAATGGAATCGTAATAGAAGCGCTTTGAAGCCGTAATTTTATTTTTCTGCCCTTAAAATGGGACGGGTTGCTAAAATAAAAAAATCAGCAGGCTTCTTTGTAAAAGCCTGCTGATCCCTTCTTGATTGCCCATCTGCCCTCAGAGGAGCTTTTGGGGTTTATTTGCGGTAATCAATTTTATAGTTGGTAATCATTTCCCAAACGTCGCCCGGCATTGCGGTTGAACCGGCGTGCGAACGCATATACACTTTGTTGTCGCCATACTCGCGGATGTTGATATTGGTCAACCGGTTGAAAATCCCACTGACCGGTGTCTGCTTAACGACAACATCCACCAAGCCGTCTGCACTATAAGCGTGCACGCGTGCCGCATTTGGAATCTGTTCCGTTTCTAATGTTTCCTTCGGGCCGATTGACGAAGTGTCATATTCCTTTAACAAGGCGCCATCGTCGTCGTAAACTTCCACAAAATCGACGATACGCCTGGTATCTGTGCAGCGCATGATAGGCAGCATGGTCAAGCATGCCGAATACAGTTCAAATTCTTTAAGCCACTCCACCTTTTGATAAAGCTCCAGGCCGTTTTTGTCAAATTGATACCGCTTGGTGTGCTTGAGCACCTTAGACCCCGGCGTGTTGCAGCGGTCCGCATATGATTCCTGCACAAATTCCAGATTGGTACCGGTCAGTTTGTGCGGCCCGGTGGTCAAATCCACCTCTTTGCCGTCTAAGGTGAGCTTGACGGTTTCGAGGATTTCATCGCCGTGGAAGCCGCCGATAAAATCGCCGGCGCGCGGCTCTCTAATTGCCATTTCCCACTCGCCGTTGTTGATAATCTTCAAGTCGCTGCTAAATGAAAACTCGCCCAGCCGCTGCACGCCATACGCTTCCACAATCCGAAACAGCTTAGCGTTTGCGGGATCATTGGAGGATCCATCCGTATCAAATTCAAAGTCCGGATTGATGGGATTATCCCAATACTCAAAGGGGTATCGCGTATAGCCAACGCCCGTTTTTTTCGAGCCCTTCACATACACATCGAACCCGCCGTAGGCCTTGCCTTCTTCCGGCGCGTATGTCATCAAAACAATTTCATTTTCGTCATAGGGATACACGTTTTCACGCACCTTCTTTTCTCCATATGGCATAAGCGTTGCGGCATTGAGCAAATAGCCCTCCACACTTCCCACATCGTCTCCAATCGTAACTGACAAGCTGATTGGGTCGGAAACTTCTTCATAACCAACGGTCACAGTTGCCGCAGACACGTCCTGCAAATCGCCGTCCGGGCCCTTGGCACACAGCACAAACAGCATGGTCTGCGCATCCTTTTTAAGGCTCATCATGGTGGCAGTCGCTTTTACTGTCTGCCCTTCTGTCAGCTCATCCAGCTCGGTGCCCGCGTCATCTGTCAAGGTGTAGGCGTTAAAGCCTGCCATCGCTGTACCGCCTTTTTGATAAGCCCGCACATCGTCTATGTAGATGGTGTTTGGAACAGCGCCGTCTGTGCCCCACGCTGAAATCCCCAGACAGGATGCACCCTTTGTGGGATCGGTTTCATGGATTCCCGCTGCAACCACTTTGTAGGGGAACTCCACTTGCGTCCACTCGCCCACAGGGAAGTTTTTCATTTTTGCGCCATAATTATAGCTGGTGGGATTGGTGCCGCCCGCGGAAGAGTACATGCCGTATTCCAGTGTTACCGTCTCTTGGTCGCTCGGGGTGCCTTCAAACGATTTTTCCTTTTCAGACGGAACATACACATCTGTTACGTACACCCAAAAAGAGATGTTATATTCATCGCCCAAATCCTGCTGGGTCAAGGTGTTTTTCCCCAACAGCCCGTTAATTTTGATCCGCCGGCTGTCAAAGGAACGGCCGGTAAATTTCAAGCTCTTCTCCCCGCCGTGCACTTGTTCGTCCGTGTAGAGCGCCGTTGACGTGGGCCCCTGCCCGCCAAATTCATATGTGAGGTCTTCAATGCTTCCCTCAAACCCTTCAAAGCTGACTATCTCATAGCCGGTGTAATCCAGTGCCGCGGCAGCAGGTATGCAGCCGATGCCCAAAAGCAGGCAAACACATAAAAAAGCCGCCAAACCCTTTTTCATTTTTGCAATCCCCTCCCTATCCATATTCTTTTCAGTTCAAATAGATAGTATTAGTATACCATATCTGCTTGCAAAGCATAATCCATTTTATTCCTTACAAAATACCCGCTTTACCGCCTCTAAATATCCATAGCCATAGAGGTTATCCGGCTCCAAATAGCTGGTTTCAGTCCACTCATTCCAACTGTTGAGCGTAATGAGCGGCACATCGTTATAGCGGTCTGCAAAGTCTTTTGCATGCCGCAGTATCACTTCGAAATTATCTGGCGTGTTATTTTTGCAAATACGCGTTTTAAAGTCTAAAAACCGGGGGTTGTTGTCCCACCCGACGGATACATGCGGATAATATGGAATGGTGTATGCTTTGCGAATCTGTTCCCACCCGGCGACTGCGTCGGGAATCATTTCTGCATAGTCACGCGAAAGCTCAGTTACATGTGTAAGCTGATAGTTTGTTACCGACGAAAAGCCAAAGAAATCGGCAATTTCTCCCGGTGCCGCATCTGCGCCGCCGTCCACGCCGCTTAGGTTCATAGACATTTTCCTCCATTTTACCAGCTGCAGATGAATGCCCGAAAGCCCTGCGCGCACCGCCTCGTTTTGCATCCAGTCCAGCGCTTTTTTGGTTTCGGCAGGGCCGCCCAGCCCGCGAATCAGGTTGTTTAAATCATAAATCATAAACACAGGCTTTTGGTCAATGCGGTAGTAGCACGGGTGCAGAAAATATTGTGCAATCAGCCGCCGGATGACCTCTTCAAACTGATGCCGGTTTTGCGCACCGCTCCACACCACTGTGTCAGGCAGGTGCGCACTGCGCTTATCCCACAGGTAGGTGGCGTCGTGGTTGGCCCACATGATGTAAAATTTCATCCGGTTATGGTTGCGCGCCTTTAAAAACCCATTGTTTAAGCACTGCTCCAAAAACGGCCGGTTGTCATACCAATACCAGTCGTAAATAAACACATTGACGCCATGGTCTGCTGCAGCGTCAATCTCCATTTCCATCACATAGGGGTCGGCCTCGTTCACATAGCCCCAAACCGGCGTTCTGGGCCACGAGTGCCCGTCAAATTTTTTCACGGCATTTTTCACCGTCTGCCACTCGCCCATGCCCTCTTCCCAAAAAATCCGGGCACGTGGTTCATCTCCCGTATACGCGGGCCAGATATACGCCGCAATGTCATACTGTTTATGCACGTTAATCACACCTTTGTTGTTATTTGCCATCATTATATGCCGGGTGCGAAAATTTGTCAAGAATCCCCTTGTGAACACATTACAACTGTGCTATAATGAGTTTAAAAACTTCACCCAATCACACAAGAAAGGCGACACATACATGAACCCCATTTTGACATTGGACTTTGCCATTTTAGACGCCATACAGGCCCATCTGCGCTGTGCGTTTTTGGATACGCTTATGCCTGCCATATCCGCATTGGGCAACGCGGGTATTTTCTGGATTTTGCTCGCACTCACATTTTTGTGCATTCCCAAATTCCGCCGGGCGGGCCTTGACATGGCAGTGGCGCTCATCATTTGCCTGGTGGTGGGAAACCTCACGCTAAAGCCGCTCATCGCGCGTATCCGGCCGTATGATATTAACACAGCAGTGGAGCTTTTAATCAAAGCGCCGACGGATTATTCCTTTCCTTCCGGGCACACCATGTCCTCCTTTGCTGCAGCCACTACACTTTTATATAGACATAAAAAAGCTGGCATTTTGGCTATGATACTGGCAGCGCTCATCGCGTTTTCCCGCCTGTATTTATATGTGCACTATCCCACCGACGTGCTGTGCGGGTTGGTTTTTGGCGTATTGGCAGGCGTGTTGGCGCATCTTTGTGTCTCTTATTTTGCAAACAAAAAAGCCGTTTCTAAATGAAACGGCTTTTTTCTATACGCCATAGTCATGTTCGCCCGTAATGGAAAAAATGACCCATTCCGCAATATTCGTAGCATGGTCGCCTATCCGTTCAAAGTATTTGGCAATCATGATAAGATCAATTGCATTTTCACTGTTTTCCGTATCCTCCCGGATGAGCGATTCAATTTCGGTTTTTATCTGTTCAAATAAATGATCCACTTTGTCGTCCGCGTCAATCACCCGCGCTGCCATGTCCAAATCCTTTTTTACAAACGCTTCAATGCTGTCGTTTACCATGCGGATGGTTGCCTCCGCCATTTGTGGAATGTGCAAAATAAGCGGGTGTTCTTTCCGCTCAATAATCATCACTGCAATTTCGGAAATATCCGCCGCATGGTCGCCAATGCGCTCCATGTCGGTAATCATTTTGAGTGCGGAAGAAATCAATCGCAAATCGCGCGCCACCGGCTGCTGCTGCAATAATAGCTTGAGGCACAAATCTTCAATGTCCTTTTCCGTCCGGTCAATTTCTTCATCTTCACGAATTGTGCTGCGCGCAAGCGCCGCGTCGCGCTCTGTCATGGCTTTGACGCCGTTGGCAATCGCGGTTTCAATCAGCTTGCCCATTTCAATCAGCTTTTGATTGAGTTCTAAAAGCTGCTCGTCAAAATGTTTGCGCATCATCCGAACCTCCCCGTGATATAGTCTTCCGTCCGTTTGTCGCTCGGCATGGAAAACATTTTTTGCGTATCCTTGTATTCAATGACCTCTCCCAGCAAGAAAAATGCTGTGTTGTCCGATATCCGTGCCGCTTGCTGCATATTATGCGTCACTATAATAATGGAATAATTTTGTTTTAATTCCAGCGCTAAATCTTCAATTTTTGACGTAGAGATGGGATCGAGTGCAGAAGTGGGCTCATCCATCAAAAGCACCTCCGGCTCTACCGCCAGCGCACGCGCGATACAAAGCCGCTGCTGCTGGCCGCCCGACAGCCCCAATGCGTCTTTTTTGAGCCGGTCTTTTACTTCGTCAAAAATTGCCGCTTTTCTAAGCGAGCTCTCCACAATTTCGTCCAGCTTGGATTTTGCGCGCACGCCATGGGTGCGCGGGCCAAATGCAATATTATCGTAAATGCTCATAGGGAATGGATTGGGCTTTTGGAACACCATCCCCACCCGCTTGCGCAAGTGGTTGACATCCATATCGCCATAAATATCCTCACCGTCAAGCCGCACGCTCCCGTCAATGCGGCAGCCCTCTACCAAATCATTCATGCGGTTTAACGTTTTTAAAAAGGTGGATTTCCCGCACCCTGACGGCCCAATAAACGCCGTAATCCGGTTGGGGAAAATATCCATATTGACATTTTTTAACGCTTGGAATTCCCCGTAATATAGATTGAGATTTTGAATTTCAAATCCCTTCATCTGGTCAACCTCCTTGCCAGCGACGCAGACAGCGTGTTGATACCCAGTACAAAGATCAACAATATCACTGCCGTTGCATACGCTTCGTTTGTATATAGCCCTTCGCTGGACAGTGCATACATGTGCACTGCAAGCGTCCGGCCTGACGACATCAGCCCTTTTGGCAGCGCTGTGTCACTTCCCGACGTGTATAACAGCGCCGCGGTTTCTCCAACAATTCGCCCAACGGACAAAATAACGCCCGCCAAAATACCCGGGACTGCCGAGGGAAGGACTGCCCGAAAAACCGTCCTGAGCTTGCCCGCCCCCAGGCCAAAACTGGCCTCACGGTAAGCGTCTGGCACTGCTTTTAACGCCTCTTCCGTCGTCCGCATAATGACCGGCAAAATCATCACCGCCAAAGTGAGCGCGCCGGCAAGTATGGAATAACCAAATTTTAAATAGGTTACAAAGAGCAGCATGCCGAACAATCCGTATACAATGGACGGTATCCCCGAAAGCGTTTCAGTGGTGACGCGAATCAGCTTTACCAGCTTGCTGCCGCGCTTTGAATATTCTACCAGATAAATGGCAGAACCAATGCCGAGCGGCGCGGCAATTACCAGTGAACACAGTGCAATGATGACGGTGTTTATAATAGACGGCAGCATGGACACATTTTCCGTGTTATACTGCAGGGCAAACAAAGATGGTTTTAAATGCGGCACGCCTTTTACCAAAATATAGCCTATCAAAAACAACAGGATCGCTGCAACCAGTACAGAGGAGAGATGTACCACCAATTTTATCAGGAAAGACCCCGGGTGTTTTCGCACGTACTTCATCGTTCACGCCCCCTTTTTAACCGCAAAAACAACAGATTGATGAGCATGACAAATAGAAACAGCACCACGCCTACTGCAATGAGCACCTCACGGTGCAGTTCAGCTGCATAGGTCATTTCCATCACAATGTTGGCGGTTAAGGTGCGGACGCCTTTTAGTATGCCGCTTGGCATACGCGCCTGATTGCCCGCCACCATCACCACTGCCATTGTCTCGCCAATTGCCCGGCCTACGCCCAATACCACCGCTGCAAAAATGCCAGACTTGGCAGCAGGCAAGACAGCGCAAAACACACTCCGTTCATGGGTAGCGCCCAGCGCTAACGCCCCTTCGTAATAGCTTTCAGGCACACTGCGGATGGCGGATTCACTCACGCCGATGATGGTAGGCAAAATCATAATGCCAAGCAATATGGATGCTGTGAGAATGCTGCTGCCATCTCCGCCAAACACATCTGCCACAAATGGAACGATGACTACCATCCCAAAAAAGCCATAGACAATGGATGGAATACCTGCTAAAAGCTCAGTTGCAGGCTTTAACACCCGGTATAGCCGTTTGGGGCAGTATTTTGCCATATACACTGCAGCAAGAAGCCCCAAAGGCACACCAATCACAATTGCCCCCGCTGTGACATAAACGCTTCCCAAAATCATTGGAAGAATGCCAAAGGAAGGCGGGACGTCGGTGGGCGCCCAATTGGTGCCGCCTAAAAATTCGGCCACTCCCACTTTAAACACTGCGGGCAGTCCATTGGCAAACAAAAAGATACAAATGAGCAACACCGCGGCCACAGAAGTCAGAGCGGCAATAAAGAACAGGCCCTGGAACGCTTTTTCTTTACCGCTTCTCATTTGGTTTCCCCCTTCTTAACAATTGGGCGCAGAAACCATTTGTTCTGCACCCAAAGCCTTATCTTGTTTACTGCACCGCATCCCATGTAGTGGTTTTTCCGGTGTAAATGTCCTTGATTTGCGAAACCGACAGCTCGTCTACTGCATTTTTCGGGTTGACAATTACTGCAATGCCGTCTAATGCAATTTGAATTTCAGAAAGCGCAGCCTTTTCGTTATCAGTCAGCGCCCGGCTTGCCATACCAATGTCGCACACACCGTCTGTTGCAGCTGTAATTCCCGAGCTTGAATCCGTCATCTGGATTTCTATCTGTACGCCACTGTTTTTGGCAATGTACGCCTCTTTGAGCTTTTCCATCACTGGCGTCACAGAGGACGAACCCGCCACCACCAGCTTGCCCGACTGGTTGCCGCCCGCATAGTCCGGCGCTGCATCGTCAATGGCAATATATCCGTCTAATACCACTGCCTGCCCTTCTTTACTCAAAATGAAAGAGATAAAATCGTTTGCAAGATCACTCACATCCTCTTTCACTGCTATGTTAAACGGCCGGGCCAGCTGATATGTACCATTTTTGACATTTTCTGGTGTCGCCTGTACGCCGTCAATGTTAAGCGCTTTGACCGAATCGGACAGCGATCCCATGGACACATAACCGATTGCATTTTCATTGCTGGATACACTGGTGAGCACCACATCGGTTTTACTCACAACCTGTGCTTCTTTTGTCGTTTTATCCGATTTGCTCCCGTCTGCGCCCTTTTCCTCCACGCCGGTCAGTTCAATAAACGCCGAGCGGGTACCACTGCCGTCCTCACGCGATATCACCGTGATGGGCGCATCTTGTTTTGCCTCTGTTCCATCTGTACCCGTAGGGGCCGCCTGGTTGCCACAACCGGTTACCATCAATGCCAAAGCCGTTATACCTGCAAATAAAACTGTATTTTTTCTCATTTTTATAATTCCTCCTTACCTTTATTTACATTTAGTTTACAAGGCGCTTGTAAAAAGCAAACCGCACAAATGAAAAAAGAATGTAAATTCTACGTAATGTTGCTGCAAGTATATATGAGGATATGTACAGCTGGATTTATTGACAAAACAACAAATTTTCACTATAATAATTATCGTAACATACATCATTGCAGAAAGGGGGATAAAGCATGAATATCAAACTACATAGAAATCCTTTGTTCGACGTTTTAATTATACTTTGTGATATTGCCGCTGTCTTTGTCTCCTATCTAATTACGCGGTCAGTGTTAAACACAATTTTAGATGCCGGTGAACTGGATGTTTATCTGCTTGCACTGTTTACCGGGCTTTTGCTGTTTATGTTTTTTTCCTATGAAATGTATACCAAGGTCATCCGCAATAAATATGAACTGTGCCTTTCGGTTGGCCTGTCAGTGATTGTGGCGGACGCTGTGGTGTTTGTTGTAAAGAGCATTGCGCATCTTCCACATGTGTCCGATTTATATTTTCTTCTCATGCCGGTTGTTTTGATTGTCATTCTCATGGTGTCTAAACTGGTTGTTTTAGTGCTGGTAAAGAAATTTGAGGGCGTTTCCAAACTCTTGGTGATTGAATCCAAAGATGTAGAAAACAATCTTGCCCGAAAGGTGAAATATTCTTATCTTGACCTCTACGAAGCATGGTATTTGATGATTGACGTTAATGACCAGCAAGAAATTGACGACCTCATCAACCGGAAATTTGACGATTACGCCAGCATTTTTATCTCGCCCTCTATTCCTGATACATTGCGGGATTTGCTCATTTCCCGCGCGGTGAGTAAGGGTATGGGCATTTATATTTTGCCGGATCTATACAATATCAATGTGATGAACAGCGAGGTTGTGCAGTTTGATGACACGCCTGCACTGCGCATTTCTGCATATGGGCTCACCAAGTTAGAACGGGTGTTTAAACGCATGTTCGACATTTTGGTTGCTTCCATTGCCATTCTTATTACCTCTCCTGTCATGCTTGTCTGTGCCGCTGCCATCAAGCTGGATTCCAAAGGCCCGGTTATTTACAAGCAGGAGCGGCTTACCATTCATCAAAAGCCATTTTACATCCGCAAATTCCGCACCATGCGAAACGATGCGGAAAAGGAAACCGGTGCGGTGCTTTCCGTGAACAATGACCCGCGTATCACCCGTGTGGGCAAGGTGCTCCGGCAGTTCCGGCTCGATGAGCTCCCGCAGTTTTTTAACATTTTAAGTGGCAGTATGTCCATTGTGGGACCACGGCCCGAGCGCCCGGAATTTATCCGGCAGTTTTTACAAGACATTCCAAACTATGACAAGCGTTTTTTTGCCAAAGCGGGATTGACCGGCCTGGCACAGGTGTATGCCAAATATGAAACTACGCCCAAAGACAAGCTGTTGTTTGACATCCTCTACATCCGAGACTATTCCTTTTGGCTGGATATCAAGCTGGTGCTGCTCACATTAAAAATCATCTTTATTAAAGAAAGCTCCGATGGCGTAAAGCCCATTCCCGACTATAGCAAACAGGCTGAAACCGCTGCAAATCATCCCACAAATACAGGGGTCTCATCATGAAAAAGGAGTCTGCCTTAAATCTTAGCATAAATATTTTGAGCTTCGCCCTGTCCATGGGGCTCTCGTTTTGGATTACCCCCTTTATCGTCCATTCCCTTGGCGAAGCAAGCTACAGCTTTGTGCCTACCACCTATCAAATTGTCAGCTATATGTCGGTCATCACGGTTTCTGTCACCGCCATCAGCGGACGTTTTTTTACCATTTCCAAAACGCGCGGTGACCAGCAAACGGCACAGGCCTATTTTTCCTCCACACTGGCGGCAACACTGCTTTTAAGTGCAGTGCTGCTCATTCCGCTTGCGCTGTCCAATTTATTTCTCCATCAAATTTTAAACATTCCGCCTGCACTGCTTTCCCAGGTGCGGCTGGCACACGGTATTGCATGCGCAGTGTTTCTTGTAACTTTTTTCACCGCAAGCTTCAACATTGCGCCGTTTGCGGCAAACAAGCTGTATCTGACCGGCAGTATCAACATTGTACAAACTGTGGTGCGCACTTTTGCCACTTTTGTCGTCTGTGTGGCGTTTGTGCCCAGCATTCCGCTTGTCATGCTGTGCTATCTTGTGGCGGCCGTTTGTATGCTGGCTCTTAGCGTAGTTGTCTTTAAACGGCTAGAGCCCACGGTGAAAATCACGCCGCGCGGCGCAACCAAAACCAAAGAGATGCTGTCTTCCGGCATGTGGGCGTCGCTGAGCGAAATTGGCGTCATCTTGTTTTTACAAATTGATTTGTTTGTGGCAAACCGCACGCTCTCACCGTTTGACGCTGGGCAATATGCGGTAGTGCTGCAGCTCCCTACCCTGCTGCGTTCATTTGCATCGGCGGTCACTTCCATTTTTACGCCTGTTGTAGTTTCACTCTATGCGCAAAAAAAGATAACCCAAACCATTTCATACATCAACCGCGCTGTGAAATATACCGGCCTTTTGCTGTCGCTGCCTATCGGCATTCTCTGTGGATTGGGTGCCACCTTTTTAAGTCTGTGGATTGGGCCGTCATACCGCTCTCAGCAAATGATTTTGGCCGTGCTCACTTTGCATTTGGCCATCAATTTGCCGGTGCAGATTATCATGTCTATCCAGACCGCACAAAATAAGCTCAAAATTCCCGCGTTTGCAACTGTCATTTTGGGCGCGTTAAACTTTGCCGCAGCATATGTTCTTGCCGGCCCATGCAAGATGGGGGCGCTTGGCATTGCAATCTCCGGCAGTGTTGTACTCACATTAAAAAATTTGGTATTCACCCCGCTCTATGCCGCACACATCACGAATCAGCCGTGGTATGCCTATCTGCCCGGCATTTTAAAACCGCTCTTTTCCACTGCAGCGGTGGCAGCCTTATGCCTGTATTTGCAGAGCGCACTACACATAGAACACTTTTTCTCGTTTTTTGGCGTGTGCATTGTGGTTAGTGTGATCTATTTTGCCGCAGTGTGGCTTTTTTTGCTCGAAAAGCAGGAGCGGCAAAGCTGCCTGGCATTTTTAAAAGAAAGGGTGGGAAAATAAATGGTTTCCGCGATTATTCCTGCGTATAACTGCGAAAAATATATCAGGGAAAGCGTTGACAGCCTGCTTGCGCAAAGCTTTTTGGACATGGAAATCATTGTGGTGGACGATGGCTCCACCGATGGGACAAACGCGATTTTAAAGCAATACGGCAGCCGCATCCGGCTGTTCGAAAAGAAAAACGGCGGTGCAGCATCTGCGCGCAACCTGGGACTTTTGCATGCAGCGGGCAAATATGTGCTGTTTTTGGACGCGGATGACTATCTTGAGCCAAGCTGTGTAGCAACCGCCGTCCAACTGGCAGAAGAAAAAAAGGTGGACATCGTCCGCTATGGCTATGTCTTTGAATTTCCAAACGGTGTAAAAAAATGGGAGCAAAATAATTTCCCGGACGGTTTGTTTGTGGAAAAATCGGAATTTCCCCGCTATGTTTATCAAAAAATGCTCTCAGGCATTACGTTTAACATGGCCGCACGCAATCTGTTCCGCCGCGAAATCCTTTCCGGCATCACTTTTCGTGAAGACATGAAAACTGCCGAGGACGCCGCTTTTTGCATAGAGGCATTTACACGCGCACAAAGCTTTTTCAACCTTTCCGCCCCCTTTTTGCACTATCGTATGACGGGCGAGGGCCTGACCGGAAGCGGCCTTTGCATATTGGAAAAATATAAATACAACTGGATGCTGTCCAACATATTAGTAAAAAAGCTAAAAGCGTGGAACATGGACACGCCGGCAAACCGTCTAAAAGCATATTTCCGGCTGGTGTCCATCACGATTGAAAAATTAAAGCGATAAAAATAAAGCCCACGTTGGGCTTTTCTATTTGCCGCAAGCCTGTCCCAGCAGTAAAAAAGCGGGCATCTCTGGGATCAGCGCATCCATCCCGTCTTTTTTGGTCTCAATGCGCATTTAAAATCATCATGTGTCCAATAATGAAAAAAAAGATGCCACCGCTTGTTGATTGGTGCACCCTTGCGCACCGGCATTTGCAAAATCGTACAGCATTTCCGGATTGTCCAGCACTTGCTTAAGTGCTTTTAAAATGCCCATTTCACTATTTTCACATACCATGCCCACACCGCGTTTTTCAACCAGCTCTTTTGCTGACGATGTGGCGGTGGCAAGAATGGGAACTCCTAAACAAGCCGCCTCGCCAAATACCATGGGCGCGCCCTCATGGAAAGACGGCAGCAAAAATAAATCCGCCCCTGTTAAGTAACGATAGGGGTTTTTCTTTGCGCCATGCAGAAAAATTGCGTCCCCAAGCGCATGTTCCAAAACAAACTGTTTCATTTTTTCAGCATCCGGCCCGTCTCCCACCAAATGCCAGCGCAGCGGATATCCCGATTTGACGAGGCTTGCCACAGCCTGTGCCGCACGCAGAATACCCTTTTCCGGGCTTAGCCGTGCAATGGTCAGCACATTGAAATATGCCCGGTCATATACATAAGGTGACTTTTGTGCCGCAGCTTTTATTTTGTCAAAATCATAACAGTTTTCCACTGTGCAAATGCGTTTTTTAAGTGACGGCATGGCCTGTGCTGCCTGATATGCGCATGATTTTGACACAGCGGCAATCTTGTCAAACCGCGCATAGAGCGCCCGGTTATATGGTGTGTTTCCCTCATAGCTTGCAAAATCACAGTGCAAAAACGCCGCTTTTTTACCGGCATCGACACAGTTTATCACAAATTCATTGCAGCCGCCGTAAAACAGGTTGGGCGCGGAATTTTGCATAAACGATACCGCCAAGTCATATCGGCCTGGCAAAGCGGTATTCCCAATCAAAAATTTTATGGGAAAGCGATTTCCAAATATTCGGCACAAAAGCGCAAACATCGCTCTTGCCAAAAAACTTTTTGTTCCCAGAGCGCGGGACTGTGCCTGCGATAGCCCTAGCAGCCGGAGCATCCCCTTTGCCTCTGTCACGCGCACGCTTTTTGGGATCTCATCTTTTAGCGGCCCGGTGTTGGAAAACAAAAACAGCGTCACGCTGCACGTGTCGCTGATTTCCTTTAACAGGTTGACCAGGGCGGTTTGAATGCCGCCCAGCTCTAAATTGTTGTTGACAATGAGAATAGAAGGTTGTCGGTTCAACGCGATTCCTCCAAAAACTGCTCCAGCGTTTCCAAATATTCCATATCAGTCTGCACTGCTTCTTTTAACACCCGCTCCGCGCTTTGGCAAAACGCGTCTTGATCAAACGTTTTGTAATACGTATAAATGCGGTCTGCAACCTGGTTTGCCCCATCATGAAGCGCAATTCCCAATCCGTGCTGTTCCACCAGCATGCCGGAATATGTATCGATATTTGCAAACAGCGGCCGTTTAAAAATAATGCTGTCGTAAAATTTATTGGCAAGCGCATTGTCGTTTAAAAAAGAGCAAGGGTAATTGTAGCACAAAATGTCCGCATTTTCAATGAGCCTGCGCTTTTCTGATTCTTGATACGGCCCGGTGACCACAACATTTTGAAACTGCTGTGCATACCGCTCCAGCATGTCTTTGTCATCACCGCCGCCGTGAATATACAAATCAAACCGAAAGTCATTGCCGAATGTATCTATCAGCCGTTTTAAATACTGCGCTTCGCGCAAAACGCCAATGTAACTGATGTGAATGGGGCCGCTGGTTTTCTTTGTAAGCGTACGGTTGCGCGATGCCACATCGTCATATTTAAAATTGTGCGTCACCACATATTTTCCACTCTCCGGCAAAATGTTTAAAAACCCAAGCGAAGAAATACTGGTGAAATTTGACGCTTCTACCAGCTTGCTCAAAAGCGTTTGAAACAGGGAAAAACGCTCAAAGCTTGCATCGCGGTAATCCAGCACAAATTTCCTGCGGTAGTGCCGGGTCAGCATGGGATAAAGCAGCATGCCTGTGATGGTGGTAAGCACCACCAGCTTATCATACTTTTTTTCTTTTAAAATTTTTACCGCAAACTGCCGGAATTTAAAAAGCGACCATCCCTTTAAAACGGGATTGGCATACCGCTTTCGCGCCATGGTGAACGTGTGCACGTTTGGCGCATCCTCTGCCCGAGGTTCTCCCGACCGGTCCCAGTGAATGATTTCATAGGGCGTTCCCTCTTTATCCAGTACCTTGATGTATTTATCTACAAATGGGCAAAGTTCAATTTGCCCCAAATATATGATGCCTACCAACAAAAATGCCTCCTAAACACATGTTCTAGTTCATTTTGTGCAGTGTCACCAGCACCACTTCCGCGGGATTATAGATGCGTGGCTCGGTGCGGCTCTTTTCCAGCCCGCCGCTCACCACCATCTGGCTGTCGCCTATCCGGTACAGCCCTTTGGAATACTGGTCATTATTGACGCGCTTTTTTAGAATCCACTTTTTTACAAATGGCAGATTAACCTGTCCATTGTGCAAGTGTCCGGAAAGCACCAGGTCAAACGGATGGTTTGCGACGGTGTCAAAATAGTTGGCGCGGTGAAACAACAGTACGCTAAACTGGGACGGCTCCGAAATCTGGCGATAGAGTGCATCCAGCTTTTGATCGATCACAGATGTATCCACGTGAAAGTCGTCTTTACCAATATCCATAAAGCCCGCCAAGTTAATGGTGTTGTTTTTCTTTTTAATGGTCACCACCTGGTCGTTTAACAGATGCACACCTTTCTTTTTTGCAACCTCTGCGATCTCTTGTGCGCGGTCACTCCAAATTTCGTGATTGCCAAAGGCGTAATAGGTTGGAGCAGCCTTTACCAGGCCTGCGAGCAAATGCTCGGTATTGCTATAATCTGTGGTATTCATACTCACAAGGTCGCCCGCAATCAAAATGACGTCCGGCTTAGACATATCAATTTGCTCTAAAATTTGCGGATAGTTCTCAGAGTTGTGAAAATCTGTAATAAGCGCCATCTTATAGCCGTCAAATACGTCGTTGATTTTTTTTGTATACACATCGTACTTGGTAAGCCGCACAACTTCATATGCGTAAAGTGCGGAAAGAAATACCCCCAGCAGCAGCAAGCCTAAAATACCAATGGTAACAAGCATCTTGATCCTCTTTTTTGTAAAGACAACAATCATGCTACTTCCCCTGTATGCTTTCAAGCGCTTCACGCAATGCGTTAAAATGGCCCTTTGCCATTTCAAAGATACGCGCGCCAACCAAAAATACAGGGAGTTCTCCAATTGCCATGGGCGACAGGATTTGTGCGTCCACTTGGTCAATGTGGAAATATCTGCCGTTAAACCCGATGTCGGAAAGCAGGTTTGTCGTCTTTGCAGAGTAGATGACAGGGATGAGCGGAATTCCCATGCGCATCGCCAGCACACAGCCATGGAACCGGGCGGAAATCACTGTTTTACAGCGTGCAAAATTGCGGATAATATTATCGCCGTTCCCCAAATGCGCGCAAATTTCCACCATTTCGCGCTGCTCGATTAGCGATAAAATGGTATAAGCCGCACTCAGGTCGTTCTCCCCTTCCACATCCATGGCAAACAAAATGACTTTCTTGCCGGTCGCCGCAATATAGTCGTCCGCCACGCGTGCCATAGTGTTATAGTAGTGTAGGTTGTCTTTGTCAAGCTGCCGGTACGCTGTGATCCCTAAACAGTCCTCCCCTGTTTTTTCCGGGATGGCGTCATCCGGCAGCGAAAACAAAATATCAGGATAGCACATCACCTGTTTTTTGGGCCAATAGGCCTTGATGTACCGATAAGACGCGCTGTCGCGCACAGTAATCATCTGATAGCGCTTAAGCTCGGTATCCACCACTACCTGTGCGGTTTTTCCCGCACACGGGCCAACATTGCACCCAATGGCAAACGTGGGCAGCTTTTTATGCGGCTGGCGCATCAGCGTTGCCGCGCGCATAGCAGTGCCCAGCCGATTGCGCAAAATAAAGCCCGAACCCGTGACCAAGAGCACCGCATCCATTGTTTCTTCGGGATAGTCCGCCGCCAAAAAGAGGTTGGGGAGCGCTGCAAACGGCAGCAAAAGTTCTCTTTTTGGCGTGTCAATGTAAAAATTGTGCTCTAAAAACTGCTCTGTTGTGAGCCGAATCATCAAATCGTCGCCAAAATTCCGATCCAAATACCCTTTTAACAAAATATTCATTGAATCTGCTCCTGTTCCTGCGTATTAAAATTTCGCATTTTTTTGGTAATTTCAAAAGTCAGGGCTAAAATGACGCTGAGCGAAAAGCCCAAAATAAACGCAATTATCAAGTAAAGCTGCAGATTGACCGTCTTTCGTACGTCCACACCTGACACATACGAGATATTCTGGCTGGCACAATACGCGTTGTAATCGCTGATGGTCTGCGTTGTGAGCTTGGTCAACCGGTCCCATTCGTTGCGCAAAACACCAATTTCATCTGTAATTTTTGCAAGCAGTGCATCGCGGTCGATGGCGGGATCCACATCGCTTGAAAAAACATCCAAAATATACTGACAGTAGTCGCCGTCGCTCTTTTCGGCAATCGCCTCCACCCCGGCTGTAACATAACGGTTTACCAGCTCGTCATACGTGGTTTTCGACTTGGTCATCTCATTGCCAAACACAACATCGGTAGTGTCAATATTGTCATTATTGGCGTTGTCTTTTGCATAGTTATAAGAGTTTGGCACATCCTCATTGCTCTTTGCAAATTTTCGCATCAAATCCAGTGCAAGATCAGATTTTTCCGTTTCGTTTTTCTGGTTCAAGTAAAACTGATCCCGTCGATAGGTGTAATTTTTTAAAAGCAGCTCTTCATTTTGCGTAATCTGCCCCCGTAAAATATCGGAAAACAACGTGGGCAGGTCATAATTTTTAAACATCGTGTACTCCGTGGTTAAGTCGGAAAAAGTAAAGCCGGTTGCAGGAGAGCGGTAACCGCCGCTGATATTTGCAAGTTCTGAGAGATTGGTGATGGCATCCTCTGTGTGTTCGCTAAAAATCTCCGCAATCTCCAAATAATCGTGCGATCCGTTCTGCACATCAAAATCAATTTCCGGCACCGAGAGCTGGTTTAAATACTTCTCGCTAAAATACACAGTGTAATTTTTAATAATCGCGTCTAACAGATCGCGGACATAGTTGCTGCCATTGCCGGCATGGTCGGCATATTTGATGGAAAACTCATTGGGGTAGTAGCTGTACTCCTCGCCGCTTTTGAGCTTGGCTTCTTGTATTTCGCTGACGTCGGACGGGATGATGGGCGTGATGGACATAGAAGAGCGCACGCTTTCCACCGTCTGATTAGAATCCATGGCATCGAGCGCCTCGGCAATGATATTGGGCGAAAGGATTTCATATACGTTAATTTCTTTTCCGCTGTTGGTAAGCCCCGTCTCATTGTTAAAGTCCTCATACCGGATGATAATCTCCGAATGAAACGTTTGGATTCTGCCTACATAGAGATAAGCGGCAGCCAAAGCTGCGCAGGTAATCAGCACAATTAAGGTTTTCCACTTATAAATATACTTAAAAATCTCCCAGATGGTTATGGTCATTCCTGCGCACCTCCTTCATCTGGCTTGCCGCCATCGCCGTCCGGATCTGGATGCTGCTTTTTATGATTCTGCTCTTTGTGCGTTTCTACGTGCACCATTTTCCCCAAATCAGAAAACAACACCTCATTTTCTGAAACAATGACCCAAACATAGCACTTGATAATGACATAGAAGCAGGAGATTGCAAACCCTAAGAGGGCAAGCTTTATCATATAACCCAGATTGACAAAGCCGCGCACACTGTATTTTGGGATCTCAAACGACAGATAGTCCCGCGTCTTTTCCTCTAAATATTCCGAATCGGTTTGATAAGCCAAACCCGAGAGTTCCAAAAGCCGCTGGTCAATCTCTGCCAACAGCGTTTTAGCAGTCGCCTCATTCTTTTCATGCTGGTCTGTGGGCACGGTTTTGGAAAATGCCGCGACCAAATATTCATAGTTGTCAATATAGGCACTGATCTCCTCTGCGTAAATTCCGCGCTCATAGGCGTCCTGCGCCAAATAATCCAAACCCGTTTGGGTTTTGTTCATGTAAAATTTGTCATCAATATCCAGTGACGGAATAAAAATGGTGCCCGTAATATTGGGGTCGTACTGTTCCATTGCATCCCGTGTAAATTCCGTGCTCTCCTGTGCTTTTTCATAGTCGCGTTTTAACACAGAAAGCGTATAGTCAAGCTTTCGCAAATACACATCCTGCTCTTTTGCAAGAGAAGAGGACACCACAAACGAACGGTATTTTTCTACTTCAATATCGCGCAAATTTTCAAGCGCAGTGATGAGGTTTAAAAACGTTTGATGCGTTTCATCGGAACGAAACGTCTTATTTTCATTATTTCGCTTTTGCAGATATTCTATCATCGCGTTGATTTTGTTTTGATAAACCCCCGCAATTTCCACATATTCATAGCTTGAATCGTTGTGCTCAGAAACCTTTAACACATCGTTTTTGTCTGAATATTTTTCATTAAAATACTCGGTGTACGCCTCGGAAAGCGCTGTTAAAAACGCAATGGTGTGGGACTTTCCCAGCTTGGATTTCTGGGAATACGAAATGATAAACTCATTTGGAATATATGAATAATTGGTGCCGGAGAGCTTTGCCTCTTTTACCTTTTGTGCCGCGTTGCCGGGCATCTTTGATTCAATGCTGATGCGGTCGCGGATATCTGCAATGGTGAGGTTTGGCAAATTAAGCTTTTGCAGCGTCCGCTCCAGCACCTCGTCCGATTTAATTTCAAACACGTTAAACCGGCTTCCATCCGGATTTAACCCTTTTTCAATCCCCATATAGTCTAACGACAACGTCATGGACTGCTTGTTGTAATAAATCACAACGTTTAGGATTGATCCAATCAGCACAAATGCAGCCGTGACAAGCAGGATTAACTTTTTGCGTTCATACAAAACCTGAAGCATAAGCCTAGTTTCCTCTCTTAAACAGATGGTTGTAGGTTAAAAACATCACATATATGGGATAGTACAGCTTCATACGGTATGCCCGATACAACATACGCCGCCGCAAAGAAAGCGCACCACAGTCCATCCCCGCCATATAAGAACGGAAAAAAGGATCTGTAAGTACCGGCTTTACTGCACAAAAATGCCGGTCCCGCCGAAGCTCGTTTGCCAAAATTTCAATTAAGAAGCGAAAAGCCATTCCCTTTAACGCTTGCCGGATTTCACCATATGCCGGGTGCGGCTTGTAAAATGCATCCAGCCCCTTTAAAAAGTTCGTAATTCGTCCGGCCAGGTTTTCTTTGTATGTATTCATAATGGAGTCGCCGCGCTGATAATAAAAGTAGAGCGATTCGTCAAAAATGCAAATCCGCCGGAGCTTGGAAACCATTTGATCATAAAAATAGCCGTCTTCCGCATAGATTTTTGCTGTATCCTCAAAGAGCAGCCCCGTACTTTTTAAAAATGCGCGGTTATAGAGCTTATTGTATACACAGTTGCCCACATAGTCTTCCCCGCGCAGGGTTTTTAACGTAAATGCGGCATCATAATTCTCAATGACACGGTGCGCCGGCAAATTTAAAACAGGGCGCGACACTGCCGTGTCAAAGCAATAAGAAAAATTGCAGATAGCCACATCACAGTGATTTTCTGTAAGCTCCTGATACATCCGCTCCAGCATATTTGGCGCCGCATAATCATCCGAATCAACAAAGAGAACGGTTTCACCCAAGGCATGCGAAAGGCCGAGGTTCCGCGCCGCCGAAAGCCCACGGTTTTTTGTAGAATAATAGGTCAGGTTATCATATTTTTTATCGTATTCCTTTATAATCTCTAAGCTGTTGTCGGGAGAACCATCATCAATGACAATAATTTCAATGTCCGAAAGCGTTTGGGTCACTATGCTGTCAAGGCACCGGCGAAGGTAGGGTTCTGTGTTATAAACAGGGATGATCACGCTAACTTTTTTGTTCATATTTCAACTCCCCTTCATAGCTCATCGCTGACATCAAAAGGATGTTTAACACGGGCTTAAACACATAGAGCGTAAGCGACATTGAAAGCGCCATCAACCCCACCAGCGCGCACACAATTGGCATATTCCGCTTCCAGTTTCGAATCACCGCCGCCAAAATGACAAATCCATACAGCAAAACGCCAATCAATCCTTCGTCGCACCACATCTGAATCCAGTGGTTATGCGCATAGTCAGCAGGCGAATGTGCCCTTCCCAAAATATCAATGGTAGAGCCGATTCCATATCCAGTAAGTGTTGCCTTCCAGTCGGAAAGCACCTCTGTGACAAGCAGCTGCCAAACGTCAAACCGCCCGCTGCCCCGGTCCTCCGCCACACGTTCCACGCTGAAGCGTTCCTGCGTGGTTTCAGGGAGGCTTGGAAAGATGACGCTCACAAAAAGAACAACGGCCAGCGTGCCGATAAGAATGACCTTCAGCCGGTTTTTCAGGCCGCGCGCCGCAACAAACGCATAGACCGCAACCGGTGCAAGCACTGCCACCAGGCCACCGCGCGATCCGGTTTTAAACACCACCATCACAATGGCAATTAAGTAAACCAGATACAAATACCAGAATTTATCCTTTTTCACCAGCCGTTCCAGCCCAAACATCATAGGGATAATAAAATAGCCGCAAAACTGGTTTGGGTCTTCCTCACCGCCCAAAATGGACAGCGTGATGCGGGATTCTTCAATGATTGTAGTGCTGGTGAAACCCAAAACGCATGAGAGCACGCCCACTAAAATCCAGGCATTTTCTATCCAGCGTTTTTCCCGCTGGTTATAAACCCGGCTGCTGATAAACAAAATGGCAATAAACGATTCTAACATACCCTGCAGCTGTACCCTTGCATACTCAATGTTTAATGTGATAAGCGTGCTGTAGGAATACACCAGATACAGTGCATAAAACAGATGGACGCTGTTAAACGAAAACCGGTTGTTACCAACAAACAGCTTTACTACAAACACCGCGCCAATCATAAGCGTGACCAGCTTTAACAGTGACAGCCCAGGCACAATAGTGACAATGGTGAGCGGCATTGCAAGAAAATAAAGGCACGCAAAGATGGCACAGATTCCCACTGTTTCCTTCTGCGGACGCGCTGTGCCGTCGCCAATCTTTTGTTGCACCTGCTTTGTTTCTGGCTGTCCCAATCTCTCACTCCCAAATATCGGCGTTATTTCATCTCATAATAGTGGTGCTTTACAATTCCAAGCCGGAGCCGGGGCGGTGAAAGTAAAATAGCAGTCGTAAGCAGCTTGTGCCGAAGCGTCGGTGTAATTTGCCGCGAGGTTTTAATATACCCCAGTACCTTGCGGTCACAAATTGCAGCATAGGCCGCCGCCTTTCCCGCTTTGCCGCAGGCGCTCGCCCGCGCCGCATACATCAGTATCACAAGTGCTGCCAGCCGCTGTGCCTGCCGCGACACCGCGTCATCCTCTACGGTTTCTAAATAAATTTTCCATAAATGCATGATTTTATTGAGGCGCTTAATCGGCCAGGTTTTGGAATGGCTGCCATCATGGTGGTGATACTGATAATAGGGCGTACTTAAAAATGCCACCCGTTTTAAGTGCAGCACTGCTTCTAAATTAAACAGCAAATCCTCTGCAAACACCTCGTCATTGCTGTGAAACCACAGCGCATGGGATAAAAGGAACGACCGGCAAAACAGCTTGTTGCACACCTCAAACCCATGCCGGTTGGCAAGAATAAACTGTTCAAAATATGCCGCTCTATCTGTAATGTCCACCACTTGCTCTAAAACCTGCAGCCTAACCTGGGTCTCTCCGTTTTCAAAACGGTCTAAAATGCCGCAGGCCGCCATATCCGCCTGTGCTGCATCTGCACACCGGAGCAAATTTTCATACATGTCTGGCAAAACTTCGTCATCCGCATCCACAAACCCCACATACCTGCCACGGGCCGCCTTTAATCCAGCGTTGCGGGCCATGCCTTGCCCTTGGTTTTTTTGATGTAGCACATGCAGGCGCGCATCGTCAATGGACAAAAGCACACGCCTTGTTGCATCGGTAGAACCGTCGTCTATTACAATCACTTCCAGCGTTTTCAAAGACTGTGCTAAAATACTTTCCACACACCGTTTGATGGTGGATTCGGCATTGTAGGCGGGAATGATGACCGAAACATCCGCAGGCACTACCACACACTTCCCCTTATCTGCATAATAATAAGAATATTATAACATTCGGCCTTTTTTTTGTCAACAACGGCATAATTTCTGTATAATTTTACAATTCCAGCAAACAATACTATATGATTTCATTTTACAAATGAGGTGATAAACGATGAATAAACGGCTTTTTTATACCATATGTTCCACCGTATCTGGGATATGCCTGGCAATTTGGATTGGTGTATTCTTTGTGCACTATGCATCTAAAAAGCCGACGCCAAGCCCTGTCCCGTCCCCGCCGCAGGCAGCCCCAGTAGAAGAGGACAAGTCGAGTGCCATCCGGGTTTCTGCACTGAACCACTATCTTTTGGTGTCGGAAAACGGCGCAGTTTCTGTTTATTGCGTGTATGATAACGGCTATAAAAGCCTAAAGAACGTTTTGGACATCAATGTAGACACCCTGCGTGCCAATGACCGAAAAGAATTTGAACGGGGCATTGTGGTGCATGACAGTGAAGACCTCGCTTTTTTAATTGAGGACTACGTGAGCTAATCCAAATATTGACTTTTTTACTTCCAAAGTTTATAATGAAGGCAAATCTGGTAAAAAGGAGAACGCTTATGACCTCAAATGCAATCGTAGGGCAATCCGGCGGCCCCACCGCTGCCATCAATGCCACACTCGCCGGCGTGATTGACGCGCTGTTAAAAAGCGAAAAAATTGGAAAAGTATACGGTGCGGTCAACGGAATTGAAGGGATCCTCCATCAAAATATCAAGGAGCTCAACCCCATTTTCCTCGACAAAGCGAATATTGGCCTCTTAAAGAATACGCCATCCGCTTATCTCGGCTCCTGCCGCTATAAGCTTCCTGCAGGCGATGCAAAAACATTTGAAACATTATTCCAAATTTTTAAGAAAAAGCACATTGCGTATTTTTTCTACATTGGCGGAAATGACTCTATGGATACAGTGATGCAGCTTTCTGACTATGCCAAAAAAACCGGACAGGATATTAAAATTATCGGCGTTCCCAAAACCATTGACAACGACCTTTGGGGCACCGACCACTGCCCGGGATTTGGCAGCGCGGCGAAATACGTTGCCACAAGTGTTGCAGAGATCGCCCGCGACGCCTACTGCTATGACACCGACTCGGTGACCATTGTAGAAATTATGGGCCGAAATGCCGGTTGGCTTACTGCGGCGTCCGCGCTTGCAAGAAGTGAAACCCTCTCGGCGCCCGACCTCATCTATCTGCCCGAAATCCCATTTTCAACAGAAGCGTTCTTTGCAGATCTTGAAAAATTGCACGCCAAAAAGAAAAATATAGTTGTTGCAATTTCGGAAGGCATCCGCGATAAGGATGGCAATTACATTGCGGCAGACCACAAAAAAACGACCGACCAGTTCGGCCATGCACAGCTAGGCGGTGCTGGGAAAACGCTAGAGGCTGCGGTAAAAGAACAGTTTGGCTGTAAATGCCGAAGCGTAGAGCTCAGTGTTTTGCAGCGGTGCGCTTCACACTTTGCCGCATCCACCGATATCAACGAATCATTTAAAATCGGCGCTGCAGCGGTAAAAGCAGCCTTTAAGGGCAAAACCGGCGAAATGATGGTTTTTAAACGTGCGGATTCTAAAAACTACCGGGTCACCATTGGCACCATGGATATCGCCCAAATCGCCAACAAGGAAAAAAAGGTCCCACGCGCATTTATCTCCCGCGGCAAAAATGGCGTAACCCAGGCGTTTTTAGACTATGCGCGGCCGCTCATTTTAGGCGAGGCAAAAATTTCTATCAAAGATGGGCTTCCGATGCATTTGGTATTAAAAAAGTAGGATTAAACATGGCTTAAGAAATTCTTAATCTTTGTGATAGAAGATTTAACAGAAAGTTCACAAAATATACATTGATTTCCCGAACGTTTTGCAGTACAATGAGGGTGTACCAACAAACAGATACGGAGGGACATTTTATATGGACACAAAAACGAAAAAGGAGTTGCTTACCGCCACTCTTTTCCAAGCGCCCGACGAGCTGGTTGCCATCACCAAGCAATTTAAAGAAGCGATTATGATGTATAACTGCGCGGCACGGGAAGTGACAACCAAACTGGAAGTTTTAAACGAAGAATTCACAGCAAAAGGAATTGAATCGCCAATTGAATCGATAAAAAGCAGAATTAAAACCCCAAAGAGTATTTTTGATAAACTCAAACGCAAGGGACTCCCGCTTACCGTGGAGTCTATTACAAAAAACCTCAATGACGTTGCAGGCGTGCGCATCATTTGTTCGTTTGTGGAAGATATTTATTCCATTGCAGAAATGCTGGTGGCCCAAGACGACATCAAGCTTATCCTCTATAAGGACTACATAAAACGGCCAAAGGAAAATGGTTACCGCAGCCTGCATCTGGTGGTGGAGGTTCCGGTGTTCTTTTCCGACCAAAAAAAGCCCATGCGCGTGGAAATCCAAATCCGAACCATTGCCATGGATTTTTGGGCGAGCCTAGAACATCAAATCCACTATAAAAAGGTGGATGGCGATTCCGATATGGTCCAGGAACTCAAAGAGTGCGCTGACGTGATCTTTGACACTGACGTGCGCATGCAGACTATCAAAAATAAAATGGCGCAAAAACATAAGCAAGCTGCCAGCTGATGCGCGCACAAAAAAACGCTTGCAATTTTATATAAACTTCAGCGTTTTTATAAAATTAAATTGTTGTAAATGGGTTCGCTATTGCACCGGACTCACTTCTTGGGATTGCCCCCGATTTTGGGTAAAGCCCAAGCAAGGGTAACATAAATACTGTGGCAGGGAGCTTATGCTCCCTGCTTTTTGTTTATCCATCCATTCGCTTCCCTATTTACCAGCCTTGATTCCGTTTCACCCTCAGAAATGACTGCACTGCAGAGTAAATGAAGCAAAATTGCATTTTTAACATACGCCGGGCAACTGGGCAAATTGCTGTAATGAAGCAGCTCTTTAAACAGGCCAGGCTGGCAAAACCGTTCCATAACGGTTGGTACACATACCAAATCCCCTTCTGAGAAAAAGTGCACCCAGAAAAAAGAAGTATGCCCCGTACTTTCCGAAATGCCTTGATGGCAAAGGAAAGGGCGCAGCAGGCAAAGGCCCCCTTTCTTTAAATGGATTTCCTCCCCTTGTTCTTCCATATGCACTTCCCCATCCACCACATAAATCAATTCAAAAGTCCGCTCTGTCCTTTTCGGATGAATCCAAGGGGCCTGTGTCGTAAACAGCCCCATGTATTCAAACGAAAGCATTTGATCCTGCTTTGTCAACATGTCTGTTTTCTCCAATCAATCACGTTTTTTTGCTCTTGCTTTCCCCTTCTCTTATAGGATACAATGAAACAAGGAAAAAGGCAAGTGAAAGGAGAATGTTCTATGAATCAAATTTCATTTCATCAGGTTGTATTGACCAATGGCTTCTGGAAAAAAAGGAGGACTTAAATCGGAAAATTACAGTTGAGTCTGTTGCTGATTGATCAAATTGAAAAAAATCAGGATGCCTGTGGTTATTTTAATATTTATTTTACTGTCTGCGAGCCTGGCAAACGGTTTACCGACCGCAATTGCCACGAATTGTACTGCGCCGGGCATTTGATAGAGGCTGCAGTCGCATATTATGAAGCGACAGGCAAAGACCGCTTTTTAAAGCTGATGATGAAATATGCAGACTATATCAAAAAGGTTTTCATGGATGACCAGTCCTCCTCATTTACCACTCCGGGTCATGAAGAAATTGAACTGGCTCTTGTCAAGCTTTACCGCTGCACCAAAGAAACACGATATTTAGAACTAGCTTTGTTTTTTGTAAACCAGCGCGGCCAAAAGGAAGAGGGGCTGCAAGCTTCTCTTAAGCCGCTGGCATGTTATCATCAAAGCCATTTGCCTGTCCGCCAGCAGCATTCTGCCATGGGCATGCTGTCCGGCCTTTCCTTGGATGGGAAACGGTTTTTTTACGAAAACCCGCTTGAAATCAACTTACAATATAACAAGCGGTACAATTGTACCGAGTCTTGTGAACATTTACCTCTGTCCCGCCGTCCTGAAATCTTTGGCTGCTCCTGCTGCCCGCCAAACATCAACAGGGTTTTATCTTCTTTGGGAGACTTTTGTTATGGGATTGAGGATCAAACCGTCTACGTCCATCAGTTTATGGACAGTAAGATGGAACAGGACGGCATCCAGTTAGTCCAAAGGACAAATTATCCCCAAGATGGAACGGTTACCATTACCCTTTCGGGAGCAAACCGCTTAAAAATTCGCATTCCCGGCTGGTGCAAAAAGTTTTCTGTCAGTACCCCCTACACCATAGACCGCGGCTATGCCGTTGTCAAAGACCTGTCCTGCACAGTTCAAATCAATTTTGACATGACGCCCTTTTTGGTTGGGGCAAGCCCGCGGGTATGGGGAAATGCAAACCGCGCCGCCGTACAGCGGGGGCCAATGGTATATTGCCTGGAAGGGGTTGATAACCAAGAAGAAAACCTTCACAATCTTTATGTGGATAAAAACGCCGCCTTTACAGAGTCTTACTGCAAAACCTTTGACGCCCCTATCTTGACTGTAAAAGGCTGGAAACGGATGGATTCAGAGCAGCTATATGCCCCGCTTTCAGAACGATTCCTCCCCATCACCCTTACTATGATCCCTTATTATTGCTTTGCCAACCGGCAGGAATCTGATTTACTGGTATGGCTTAATTACAAATAAAGCTACAATTGCGGCAGAATTTTTCCTAAATTTGAGTATGCCAAATGTCGTTTTGGTGTTTTAATTTCCGCTTGATTTTAAACGTCTATGCCGGCCCGGAGGCCGCCGACTGCGACCTCTCCTGGCTGGGGGTGCACTGCTCATTTTGCTGGCATTTATGAAACTGAAATGACGCATGGCAGCAAACTATAAACGGTGCTTATCATATTTTTCACATGAGAAGCCTTTATTTGTTGTGCTTCTATACACTTCTATTTACAAGTTCCATAAACGGTTTTATTGGAGGAGCGCCATACAAAGCGCGGTAGTCTTCCCCCAAATAGCAGGCAAATGTTGTGATATATTCCATTCCGGTTTCCGCATACATTCTGGCGTCCTCTGCCACACACGCGGTATGGAGCGACAATTTTTCAGGCGGTTTTTTATATTCTGAAAACAACGAATTATCCAGCCAATAGTCTAAGGCGGTGGCATGCGCGTGTCCAAAATAGTTTAACAAGCCAGAAAGCGGCGCAACGCTCTCCCGATTTTTCTCAGACGCTAAATCTCCAAGCGGCCGTGTATGGTCGCGGGAAATAGGTGCGTACTCCAGATAAATACCATCCTCCGGCACAATTCTTGATGGAACCTCCAATGTGTCGCCATACGCCAGATGGCACTGCATCGCCGCCGGGTCTACCCGCCGCAGGCCCTGTACAATCGCATTGTCAACCACAAGGGACTGGTCAGCTCTTGAAAGCAGGCGGCAGGCAGCACAGCAGCAACCGCCATGATGGACATCATTTTGCCAAATGTGATACCGGTGATTGCTGGGGATGAGAATTTTAGCCAATTTTTCTACTGCATCTGAAAGGTATTGCATTGCCTCCTGATTGGAAACACAATAATTGCCGTCTGCAACCCGTTTCCCTTCCTGATTCATCCGAAACCAGTCTGGATGCGCGTCAAAAAGTGCTTCGGGCATCAAGTAGGAAATGCCGTGAAATGCATACTCAATTTCCACGCCATTGTTTTTTAACTTCTTCAAATGATTTTGAAAGCCCTCATTTTCTTGAAGCTCTATCAGCCTTTTTAGGGAATCCCGCGTTTTACTGCTGGCCCCACCGATGGGATGCAGTCCTAGTACATCTATTTTGTTCGCTAAAATCTCCTCTACCCAAAATGCATCCAACTCCTCCGGATGAATTAAAACACCAATTTTTTTCATGTTCTCTCTCCTCCTACTGGATTTGTTGCAGCCTTTTTGGCTTTCAAGAGCGATCTGACTTCTATACAGGGCGTGTATATGTTTGTAAAAGGGAGCCTCCTCCCCGTTATTCTTCTGCCTTTGTGGTTACTGTCTGGGTTTCCGCATCCTAAGTCGGCGACAGCACCCATTCCTTCCTCCACAGCGCACATTTGAATATAAATCGGCTGCTCATTTTCATTGCACATAATTACTGCTGCTTCCAGAATTCAAATTACACAAAGCGGTGATTTGACTTTAATTTCAACTGCTAGTTTCTCCGGAATTCCTTCTGTCAATGTAAAAAAAGTAACATTATCGCTTTGCTCATTTGTACAGATCAGTATATCCCCGAAAATATTAAAATCACGAGGAGACGCTCCGCCGCAAGGGGTAAAACATACCGATTCCAGCTTTTCTCCACAGACTTTAAAAATACAAATCGAATCATGCCCGCGGTTTGATGCATATAAATATCCGTTGTTTAACCGAATTGCCGCAGCTGTATTTGCTCCATGATAATCCGCTGGAACCGTACTATACGACTGGACATATCTCAATATGCCGTCCTGCAGGCGAAAAACCTCAACCGTTGAGGACAATTCTCCTATACAGTATACAAATTCCCCACCGCACGTAATATGTCTTGCGCCGCAACCGTCTGGAACACGGGTTTGGCTGCGCAATTCCAGGTTTTCATCATATAGATAAATATTGTCCGTCCCAAGATCAGCCGCAAATAAGATGCTTTTATCCCCATTGAAATCAATATAATGCGGATGCGGCCGCTCTTGCCGCTCTTTGTTTTTACCGGCACCGGTATGGACAGCCTGCCGATCCGGCATCTTCACAACATTGCCGGAAAGGTAGTTTGCCACATACACACTGCCGTTTTTCACAGATAAATAACAGGCGCATTCCCCATGAGTAGATAAAATTCCACCCAGGCTCCGCAGATTGCCGTCTGCATCTATTGTATATGTCGTCAGCCCGCTGTCTGCAGAATGTTCAAATGGCTTCCGCAGGAGCACATACAGCGTATCCTGCTCCCTTGCCATATACATCGGCCGGTCGCATGCTGCTTTTCCCACGCAGGTAACATTGGTTCCGTTCCATTGATAGTGATAAATCCCCCCCTGCCGATCACAGGAAGCAACATAGAAATCAAAGGGCTGTTTGCGTGTCATTCGGATCACCATGCAGCGCCGCGTCGTATTCCTCTGTCCAGTCTAAGCCGCGGTACTCCTTTCCCCGTTCGTCATTTTTTATAAAATCCATCAGCATATCAAGCATTTCCAGCGACCATGTATTCCGGTCGATCTGCGCCGTTGTAAACCGATTTTGCGTAATCATCTCAAACCCAAAAACATCCTTGATCTGTGTTTTCGAAGCTCCATCTACTACTGTCGCTACCAGATGGCTGGGAATAAACAGTACACCACCGCCCCCGCCGTAAACAATGTCCCCCGGCAAACAAACGGCATTACCGATCCTGGTGACTGTATTAAATCCTGTCATCACAAAATCACGGATCGGCGTAGGGTCAATCCCTCTGTAGTACACCTGTATATCCTCCACCTGTTTCATCTGCTCCGTATCGCGGATACCGCCCCAGATCACACCGCCGCCGGTTTTGGTTTTCGTCTTGATTGCCGTGGTAAGGTTTCCGCCTAAAAACGTCCCCTTATAGATTTTATCGTACATATCCGCCACAACTACATCGCCTTCTACCAGTGTGTCAATTACCCACTGGTTATAATTTCCTTTGCGCCCTTCCGCAGCGCCTTCTGCAAACAATACCGCATGCAAATCTGGCCGTGTGGGGGCAAAATTTGCTGTCACCGCCCGCCCAATCAGTTTTCTGCCGTCGTCATGCAGGGTTTTTAATCTGCCCTCAAACTGGTTTTCATACCCCCTTACAAAAATTGGTTTCCAGATTTCCTCCAGCGTCAGCGATCTAAGCGCTTTCAGATACCGATCCGGCACCTTAGGGCGCCCGTCCGCAAACCGTTCACCAGTCCACTGGGGGGTTAGTGCGATAATTTCTTCCTTTACATTAAAACGCATCCGCTATTCCTCCTCATTACAAATGCATTCCGCCATCAATGATAATATCCGTTCCCGTTATGTAACGCCCTTCCTGAGAGCACAGCAGCAATACCATTGGCGCAATGTCCCGCTCTTCTCCCACATATCCGCATGGAATGCCAGATAGCACTTTTTTTCGGTATGCAGCGTCCGCAAGTGCATCCTCATTCCGTGATGTTGCAATCACACCCGGCGCCACATTGTTCACTGTGATACCATAAGCTGCAAACTGCCGCGCGGCATTTTGCGCCAAATTCAGTTGTGCGGATTTAGACGCCGCGTATGCCGCCATAGCAGGGTGCTGTTTATATTGGTTCACACTGCCTACTGTAACCACCCGCCCCCACTGCTGCAATTTCATATATGGGATATATTTTTGCATCAGCATCAGTGTGCTCTTGAAATTTGTCTGTATTTGCCTGTCAAATTCATCCGCAGTAATTTCAAAAAAATCTTTTCGAATCTGCACCGAAGCATTGAGAACCAGGATGTCCACATCTCCGGTTGCCCGGTACAGCAGCTCGGGGCCGTCCTCCCGGGACAAATCTGCCAGAACCGGGACTGCGTTTTCAATTTGGCTGCTGGCCTCCCGGCATTTTTCCACGCTCGTCGCACCATGCACAAATACATGGGCGCCATGTACAGACAGCTGTTTTGCAATCTCAAACCCGATCCCTTGTGTAGAACCGGTTACCAGCGCCGTTTTCCCATTTAAATTAAACATTGTTTTTCTCCTAAATCTCAATTGTAAATTCATTGCTCCCGGCTTTGCATAAGTCAATCTGATGGGTTACGCTTTTCCCGTCCGCTTCCACCTGAATTTCATACGCCCCGTAAAAACCATGAAAATGCACATTGCCACCTTCATCTGAAACAGTTTGTTTTTCCGTGTGCCATTTTTTTTGAAACAAGTCTTTAACTGTATAATATGCCGGTTTCGGCGTCATGTCAAAGCGGATCAGCCCGCCCCGGTAATAATTTTCTCCTGCCGTCATATCCCCCTGCGGAGCAAATGCAGCATAGCCATCCACTACGTTCCAATAAATAATCTGCTCCACATTGGGATGGCTAAACCAAATGGAATACAACGTTTCTATAATTTCTGCCTGTAACTTTTCGTCCTCCTCCCCTGCTGTATAAGCGGGGATTGTGACCTCGGTCAACTGAATCGGCAAACCAAAATCAGCATAACGATCAAGAATTTTGTATAGATGACGCGGATCGTATTCACGTATGGTACTTTTCGCTTCCTCCTCCTTCCGATGGAACATATGAAACTGTAGCCCGATTGCGTCAATGCGCGCTCCATTGCGGATAGCCCGTTCAATCTGCATATAATATGGATCCCGGTTTCGTCCATTTTCCCGCCAAACATTGCTCCATTCGTTAATCACCAACTGGTTTGCCGGGAATTCTTTTTCCGCCAATTTAAAGCACCATTCCACATACTTATCATCCTCATAAAACGCAGTTACACCGGTTTTCCAAAACATTTCGTTCGTCACCTCAATCGTCCGGATCCGATCTGCGTACCGGCGGGCAATTTCGGCATACCGGCGCATTAATTCCCTTTTCACGGTAAATACATTCTGATCTTTCAGCCAGTCCGGGAAAAAGTGCTCATATGCCAACGCATGCTCTCGCGGCTCAATCCCGTATTTTTCACAATATTCCAAACACAGGTCCGGGTTTGGACGTCTGTAAATTTTCGGTGCGTTCTTTTCATAACGTGTTTTTCCCTTTTCCGGCTCCAAATCATTCCAATAAAATGGAAGCGTTGCCATATTAAACGCATCCTTAAAAAATTCTTTGTATTTTTCGTTTTTTTCCGTGCTTTCAAACTCATCCAGCATAAACAGATTTGCGCCGTATTTAAACGCATGGTTTTTCTGAGTGATCTTAACCCTGACGTCTTGCGCAGGCCGCCCCGCCGTATCAACCACATGCAGACAGGCGTACCCTTTCCGGTTTTTCTCAATTCCTGCCTGGATAGATTTCTCCATAAATTTTCGGTGTTCCTCAAAATTCCGCATTACTTCCGTTCTTCTTGACATACCGCTTCACCTTAACTCCATGTCCGGTCGTTGGCCCATTCACGGTCCCATTGGGATGTAGGTTCCCATTGTCCGGGATAATTTTGATGTATATGTTCTGCAATAAGCTCCTCGTTCAGCCCGTCAATCCCCAATCCCGGCTTATCCGGCACTTCCACAAACCCATCGCGAATCAACGGATTATCAATACCAGTTACCAAATCGTTCCACCAGGGAATATCACTGGAGTGGTATTCCACGGCCAACACATTCTGTACAGCTGCAGCAGCGTGGATTGCCGCCATACAGCCAATGGGGCTTTCCGCCATATGAATCGCCATCGCAACACCATACCGGTCGCACATATTTCCCAGTTTTTTCAGCTCCATAGCACCGCCGATGGTTAAAACGTCCGGATGCACCACCGAAACGCCGCCGGAAGCCATCAGCGGTTCAAAATTTTCAGCTAGATAAATATCCTCTCCGGTGCATATCGGTATATGGCACGCATTGGCGATTTTGACGTAATGGTTCGTATAATGCCACGGGGCAATGTCTTCAATCCAAGCAATATTATATTTTTCCAGCCGTTTTGCAAACAGAATACAGTCCTCAATACAGACATGCCCGAAATGATCAACCGCAAGCGGCACTTCATATCCAATCACGCTGCGCACTTCCCGCACATAGTTCTCCAGGTAATCCATTCCCTTCTGTGTAATGTGGATTCCAGTGGCATGGTGGGGGATTGTAAAGATTTCATAATTTTTCCCCAGCATCATGTCCATATCAATACTGCCTTTTTGATGATTGATGGCCTTCATAGAGTATTTTTTTATATCTTCCAGAAATCCCAAAGGTGCATTCAGACATCCCGGTTCATCCAGCAATAGCTCTATCCCCAAATCCATCTTTAGAAATGTAAATCCTTTGTCAATCCTTTTCTGAAGTGCTTTGCCCATATCCGTGCCGCTATGTTTGCCATCCACGTCCGTATCACAATACATGCGCACTTTATCCCGGAATTTGCCACCGAGCAGCTGCCATACCGGGACACCCCAAGCCTTTCCGGCCAAATCCAGCAAAGCAATTTCAATGCCGGACACGCCGCCGCCCTGCCTGGATGGCCCGCCAAACTGCCGTATCCGCCGAAATAGCTTGTCAAAATTGCATGGATTTTCACCTAAAATCCTGGATTTGAGCATCAAAGCATACGTTGCGCTGGATGCGTCGCGAACCTCGCCATATCCCACCAATCCCTGGTTGGTATAAATTTTGATCAATGGGCAATGTTTCGGCGCACCGTTAATATTGGTCACGCGTAAATCTGTAATTTTCAGCGCAGACGGCTGGGAAGCAGTCCGCACATGCTCCAATATATTTGTTTCCATTGTTTCGTCCTTTCCATTGACTTTTAACTATTTTCATGATATTATTTTAATACTAT
>JAJXRJ010000050.1 GCA_021629085.1 Oscillospiraceae bacterium
ATTCCCTATTGTAGCTTCAGCGGACGGGTCAACGGATAAAGCGTTTGTGTATCTATTAAAAACGCTTTTACCGTTTGTGTGTCATCTACTGGCTGCTCCAGCGAAATTGAAATCTCAGTGCCCGGGACGCTTGATGCATCCGGTACAATTACATCTGATACCGCAACATAGTCCAGCGTCTTATCCGCATTGTAAACGGCAAATATCAACTGGACGCTCTGATACCTTTCCAAAATATTTTGCTGCAGCCTGGCCTTGACGCCAAATTCCTGCAAGCCTAAGACGCTCGGGATCTCCACACCACGCGAATTGATCGCTGCCATTTGAATGTCAAAACTGGATTTTAAAAACGTAACATTATCTAAATAAATTTCTTTTAAAACCGCTGCGCCAGCTGGCTGTGTAACGCCAATCGCATAGGGCGATGCAGTCAGGCTGACAGGGAACGAAAGCGCCGTCCAAGTGTTGCCCGCGATTTGTTTCCCCGTTCCGTAAACCCGCGTGACTTCCCCTGTAGCCTCCTCTTTGTATTCAATAAACGGAACCACTTCGCCACCGGCTGTATCCGATGTGTAAACTTGCATATTTGCATCATAAACCTGTGGGGAATCCGGCGCCAACGTTGTGTTGACAAAAGGCTCTACGATCTTGAGGCTGTCTTGCGCATGGGTGCGGTCATAAAATTTCAAGCTCTTTCCTTCCGTGCCGAAAAATGTTTCACTGCTCATCGCCGCTGCTGCAGTTGCATAATTGCCGCCGTCCTCTAAAAGAGGATGGAGATATGCTGCGGATGGCAAATCGTCAAAGTTAAACATCACAGCCAAATCCTGCACCTCAGCTGCGTCAAGTGCACGGTTGTAAACACGCACATCATCAATATAGCCCGTAAACCGGTTATTGACACTGTCATCCACCGCTAGCCGAAAATCTTTCTCCGGATTGCTCATAAGCGGGCCTTGTGTGGTATTTGTAATCAAGCTTTGCTCTGTAAACGCTTTTTTTGTACCATTCCAAACCTGTACCAAATCGCCATCTATATAGACTCGGAAATTCTCTCCGTCCGGCTTATCCTTGTCATATACAGCCGCAAAGTGATGATAGGTGTCATCCGAATAGTTCCATGGGAAGGTAAATGTGAGACCACCGTTGTTCTCTGTCCAAATCCTGGCATTGCCCACCATACCTCCCTTCCCGGCATCTACAGTAACATAGAAGCTAAAGTGCTTGTCGTGCCGGACAATATACATTTGCTGCCCAGCCTGGTTCATTTTTGATTTTGTACGGAACCACAGGGCTGTCGTTTGCGCATTTTTAGTGCGCGAAGCAATTTCTTCCCCTGGCACATTGACAATCATGCCATTATACATATTTCCCGTGGAATACATGGCGCCGCCGCGTTTCCCGTCTGTCTGCAGCCAGTTTATGCCATTTGCTGTCCCATGAATATTGTGGCCTGAAACATCTGTCACTGTGCGAGGCCCGCTTCTTCCATCTGTCTCATCCATGGGCAAGTGCATAATCAAACTTTCGTCCTCAATAGCGGTAACAGGGACTTCTCCAACCGTCACCCCTTCGTGATCTGCAAGATCATCAAACGCAGGCACTTCGCTTGTGGTTGCCCAGTCTGACGGCTCCGCCCCCATTTCAAACTCAAACACCGCGCCATCTTTAATTTCAGAATGCCTAAAATAGGAACGGTCAAAGGGTTGGCCGTTTAAGGTTGCGCTTTGAACGTAAATATTTTCCGGCGAAGCGTTCTTGCCGTTGATCTCAATGGTCTTTCCGTTCTCCATAGTAATGGTGACCTTTTCAAATGTTGGCCCGTTTATCAGATATAAATCTGTTCCCGCAATCGGGAAAAAGCCGAGTGCGGAAAATACATACCATGCGCCCATGGCGCCGCTGTCATCGTTTCCAGGGAGTGAATCCCGCCCAAAGCCTTCCATCCCCATTTTCACATAAGAAGCAGTAAGGTCCGGCCGTCCCGCATAGTTAAAATACCATGCAATCGGGAAGGAGGGCTCGTTGCCCCAGTCGATCATCCCCGCATCAAAAAAATGCTGGAGCCGCTTAATAAAGGCGTCTTTCCCACCCATTTTTTCTATTAAAGCAGGGACATTAAAAGGGACATCAAACGAATAGGTCCAGGGCGTCCCTTCGTATAAAAAGGACGAATCGCGCTTTGTGGTGGGGATGGCTTCAAATGCACCCGTGCTTGTTTTCGCCTGAATAAAGCCGGTATATTCCGGATTGGTTTCATCCGCTACGGTATCATCCCATAGATTCTTCCAATTATTGCTCCGTTCAAGATAGGTGTTATAATCGTCTGTTTTTCCAATGGCTTTGGCAAACAGCGCAGTCAAATAGTCGTTGAATGAAAACTCCATCGTTTTTGAAGCGGAATAATTGGCATCCTGTACCCCTTGGCTAAGCACAGCGCCGGTCGTCATGTGCAATTTGTCGTTTGAAGCATACCCCTTATTGATATAAAGCGGGGAACGGCCATTTTCTGCCAGATATTTAAGCAGATCGTATGCCTGCGCCCACTCCACTCCTTCAGCGCCTTTTAAAAATGCTTCCGTAATGATTGGCACAACCCCGTCGCCGCCTTGGACAGAAGCGTTATGCCCAGCCACATAGGCATCTGACACATAGTTTTTTACACCGTTTTGATAAAAGCGTTCAATAAATGAATTGATATTGTCAGAAACAACGCTCTGCTTTACCAGATTGAGCAGTGGGAAAACGGTGCGGTGCGTGTCCCAGCCCGTATACTGATCATCCCAGTTTTGCTCCAGATCCCATTGGCTGTCGCCAGTCCGATCGTGCGGCATCAGGAATGAATGATACAGATTCGTATAAAATATGGTAAGCTGATCTTCGGTTGCGTCTGCATCTTCTACCTTCACCGTGCTCAAAAGGTCATTCCATGCCTGACGGTTCTCTTCCTTCACAGTTTCAAAATCCCATTGGGGAATCTGTTCTGTTAAAAATGCATCCGCATTTTCCACACTGTTTGTAGAAACCGCAATTTTGACATATATTTCTTTTTCCTGGTCTGCGGGTGCATTTGCAAAGTCAAAATATCCCCCCAGCCGTTCAACCGGATTGTTATGATTGATTGTTGCGACATCCCGGATGGATCCCCGCTGCGTATTCTCTGAGATAACCTCATTTCTCCAAATTCCAAATCCACTGGGGCTTTCGCTCACTTCTGCACTAAAATACATAGTGTATTCCTTGCCATAACCCCAGCCGCCCTGATAACGTGTCCAGCCGCTGATTTGATTGTTTTCCGGATCGAGTTTCACATCGGACGCCCACACGCCCACTGCGCTGGTTGCATTTTGGATATCCCGCGGTATGGCATGAGATAAGTCAAACAGCAGGTGTGGCTCACTGCCCGCCGGGAAGGTAAAGCGGTAAATGGCGGCATTTTCTGCAGACGTGAGTTCGGCGCGGATCCCCCATTCTTGAAGGGTAACTGCATAATATCCCACTTGTGCATCTTCATTTTGCACTTTCGAATCATGGCCTGTTTCAGATATATTAATCGCTCCTGTTTGCGGGGAAATCAAAAAGTTGCCATACCTGGAATCTCCGCCGGTACCACTCACATGTGTTTGTGAAAAGCCACGGATCGCCTCGCCCCTGCCATAGCCATCCGTGCTGCCGTTCCTGGTGTCAGGCCCGGGCTGAATGCCGCCCCAAGGCATTTGCGGCCCCACAAAGGCATTTCCCGGCCCACCGGTGCCAAGCCTTGTATCGACATAATCAATCACATTTTCAGACACATCTGCCAAAACCGGTAAAAAGGCAGGCAGCTGCACAACCCCCGTCAGCATACAAACCATCACAACAAATGCCAAGATTCGGTCCTTTTTCATTTCTACACCCCTCGTTCCATCATTATTCTGGATCTTTCTCCGCCAGTATAGCTAAATTTAACCCAATGTATAATGCTTTCGGTAATATTCAGGTGTACACCCCTCTATTTCTTTAAATGTTTTTGCAAAATTAGATGGGTCGTTAAACCCCAGCATCAATCCAATCTCTTTTGAAGAAAGCGAAGTGTCAGCCAAAAGCTGTTTTGCCCGTTTGTGCCGATATTCCATAATAATTTTTTTCGTACTCTGCCCTGTTTTGTCAAGCATGATGCGGCCAAGCTGCCGCTTGCTGATAAAGCAGTATTTTGCCACCTCCGCCACCGAAATGCTCCGGTTGGAATTTTCCGCAATATATGCAAGCGCACGGCTAAGCGTCTTATTAATTTTAGAAGTTTTTACCGGCGCCTCAAAGGTAGCCTTCAAATCACCGGCAAAGGCTGCCGCGGCGGCGGTGAGTATCATGGCAACCAGGCATTTGATACGCGAAAAATATCCGACTGTTTCATTGTGTACTTCCAAAAGAGCGGCTTCAAACAGTTTCATAATGCCTGCCGTATCTTTTTTTATCTCACCGCGCTCTGCATTTAGGAGTTCAAACACCAAACTGCTTTCTGTTTTTTCATCATCTGTCAAGGAAAGGTCGCAGTTTAAGCTAAATTCCACAAACGGGTCGCTGAGGCATCGTTGTTCGTGGTAAACGCCCCGGCCGGTAAGATAAAATTCCCCCTCCCGCACAGTAACCTCCCTGCCCTGTATATTTACCACGCAGGATCCCTGTTTTACAAAGTGAAATTCATAGCTTGAGTGGGAATGCCAGGGGATTGTAAAATTCGAGTCTTTAATTGCCATGACGCGAAACCACAAAACTTCTACGTCTAAATTGTCCATGGAAAACCGGATGTCAAGCAATGAAAGCTTGCGGGAATCTAAAATATAGTCGAGATCCTGCATAGACCCACCCCTTTTGTGAATTCCACTCCATCTTTTTTAGAACGCTTTTTCTATATGCTTTTCCTATTGCAGTTCTACAGTAAATACTTCGCCTGCAAGCGGTGTGAGGTTTGGAGAAAACACAAATAGCTTGGCAATATATTTTCCGTTTGTAAGGCCGTTAACCGCACTTGTAACGGCAATTGGGCCGCCGTTGGCCTCCATTGTCCCATGCTGGATTTGTACCTCCTTAAGCGCACCACCATTTGTGTCATACACTGCCAAAATCACGCTGTATGCCTGTGCGGTACTGTTTTTATTTGTCAGCTCCGATACGATTTCAACCGATGTTGCCGTTGCCGACACAAGCTGGTGGCTGACCGCAAAGTCTGACTCTGCAGCGCCAAGATAAACTGCGCCCGCCGCGGCAAGCCCCACACTGTAATCCGAAGGTGCATGGTCGTTTGGGTCCGTCGTCAGCCGTACAATATAGGTTTGCGGCTGCGTCCCGCTGTTTTCAAAGATGAAAGTTATCTTTTTATGCGCGCGGATTTGATTCTCATTCTGCCACAACTCGAGCGGCTGTGCGACTGGATTGCGTCCACCGTCAAGAAGCTCGGCCATTGCCTTTGCGCGGACACCGGTGGCAAACACTGTCACCTGACAGCGCCCGTTTGGAATACTTAAGGTCAGTTCCAACCCTTCTTTATTCCATACAATTTCTTTATTGTTTGTTGATTCGGCCTTCAAATCCCCGTCTGTCCACGAAAAATACGGCGCATTTGCTCCTGAGTTATAATCGGCCATATTTTCAGTGCTAAACTTGCCATCTAGCGCAGTGATATCTCCGATCATGCGCCTTACAGGATTTATTTTGCGGTTGATGACAACATCTTTTCCAAAATGTGCCCAGTCGTCAAATTCTGTAAGGTTCGTATTATGGTTGCTCGGATTGTCAAACACGCCCCCAATCAGAACACTTCTCTCGACCTTTTTGGCAGTGGCTGCCGAAACTCCAACGCTATAGTCATTTCCCGCACCAGCTAAAACAGTTTCTAACACCACGTCAACCGTTTGTACCCCAGAACTGGCATTGTTGACATTGAGCGTGATCATTCTGTGGTTGCGCTGGTAATTATTGGGCATAATCTCTTTTGCAGGCACCAGCACAGTGCCGTTTGGATCTGCAATTTTCACTGTGCTCTTCGCGCGGATTCCCAGCACGTACAGCGTAATTTCCCAATTCCCCTTTGGAACGCTGATTGGCAGCTTCACAAAATTTTCGTTCCAGAAGAAGGACTCTTTATCCTCCGCGGCCCGAGACACAGTGGGTGTGCCGTCGCTCCAGGAAAAAGCGTAATAAAGGTCGGTGCGCGATTCTTTATTTTTCTTGCCGCCGCTGTATTCCAGCGTGCCAAAAATGCGATCGCCCTCAGCAATATTTTTCCGGTCCTCCCCGGTGGTAGAAGCGCTGAGCCCGTAATGGACCCAGTCGGTGTAATCGCTCAAATTGACCGTATCCAGCTTTTCTGTAACACTTATCACAGATGCAATAGAAAACTCTGCCTGTTTTTCCCACTTTGCATAAAGGACGGTTTCTTCTGTCACGCGGTCTGTTTCAAAATCCCATGCGTCTTGGCAGCCTGCATCTTTAAACCATCCCATAAAGCCATATCCCGCCCGCGACGGTTTTTCCGGCTCAGTTAAAAGGCTTCCGGAACGGACAGTGACAGGCCTTATAGAATCGCCGCCATCTGACTCAAACGAAACTGTATATTGGGGGATGGCGGTCACAGTTACAGCACAAACCCCAACCTTGCCGTCCGCTGCCTGCGGCACGACCCAAACCTCGAATTCTGCCTGCTCCTCACAGTCAAACTGTAACGTTACTTTCTTATATTGAAGGGTCTGGGGATCGTCTAGGACTGTCTGCTCCGCAACTGGGATCCCTTCTTTATAAATCACTGCTTTTGCATCCCTTCCAGCCACATAAAACGCAGCGTCATAGGTGCCTTTGGGGACGCGCATGGAAACTGCAAGCCCACTTTGGCTAAAGGCTGCCGAGGTGACAGCCGTACCCATTTGATCGGGTGCACCCGCACTCCAGTAAAATTTTGGCGCAATGCCGTCAGATAAGGTTTCCGTCTGGATTTGTCCGCTGTCAACCGCCTTTAAGCCATCTGCGGCAACGATAGGTAAAACAGTGTCTTTGCTGCGGTTGATGGCACTATTTGCCTTTCCAAAATGTGCCCACTCGTCAAAATCATCCAGCTGGATGGCCGCATTGTCTCCTACTGGTTCCACCGAAGCGATGACAGCAGTGTTTTCCGGTTCCTTTGCATAATTGACCGGTTCACGCCCCATTTCAAATTCAATAACTGCGCCGTCTTTAATATCGGCATGTGTAAACATAGTACTTTTATGCGGTACGCCATTTAAGGTCACCGCCTGGATGTACTTATTTTCTGCACTTAAATTATTTGCAATAATCTCAACCGTACTGCCATTTCCAAGTGTGATAGTGCTCTTATCATACCACGGGCTGGTAAGATAATACAAATCCTGGCCCGCGTTGGGGAAAAAGCCCATAGAGGAAAACATAAACCATGTGCTCATCGCGCCTGAGTCGTCGTTTCCCGGCGGGCTGGAAATGGTAAACTTGCTCCGCAGTTTTTCTACACTGTCCGTCGTACGATAAGGCTCGCTTGTATAAGCAAATAGATACGGCGTTAAAAATGCCGGCTCGTTGCCATAGTCCACTAAACCTGCATCCATGCCGTATACCAAGCGGTCAATAAATTTACGGTCACCACCGCACTTTTCAATCAACTGTTCCACATCGTGCGGTACAAAAAAGGAGTAGTTATAAGAACTTCCCTCGTAAAAATAATTGGTCCATGAACCCCAGCGGTTGGCAATGTCAATCTCCACCCACGAACCATCTTTGTTGCGGGGCACGATAAAACCGCTGTAATTGCCGTATTCCGCGTCAGGGTTCCAAAGGTTTACCCAATTGTTGCTTCTTCTTAGGTACTTCTGGTAATCTTCTTCCAATCCCAACCCTTTGGCAAGAAGCGCCGCGCAATAATCGTTATAGGCATATTCCAGTGTGTAAGAGCATGCCATTTTATTGTCAGACACCATGTCCTGCGGCACATAGCCGATCGTTTTATAGGGCGCATTTGGCACAGGGGCAGGAACGCCATAGCCCTGCCAACCAGTACGGAAGTTCTCGGCATGGTTCTTCACCACTTTGTAAGCCTCGTTCCAATCAATCCCCTCAATCCCTTTGATATAGGCATCCGCAATAATATTGTCAATGTCGTCGCCGCCCTGCTGGGTATAGCTGTCAATGCCGCCCACAAAGGTTTCGCGCACAAACCCATATTTTTCATACCGCGCAATAAAGCTGTTTACGGTTTTTGTCACCATTTCAGGTTTAATCAGCGCATAGAACGGATAGACCGACCGCCAGGTATCCCATACGGCATAGTGGTCGTCAATCATAGGCGTGCCGGGCGCATAGCCTGGGATATCGTCCGTACGGTCGCGGGGCATAATCATAGAATGATAAAACGCCGTATAAAATTTGGTCTTTTCCTCTTTGCTGGCGTCAATTTTAATTTTATTAAATTCCTGGTTCCACAATGCCTTGGTCTCGTCGCGCACAGCCTCATAATCCCACTCCGGGATTTCCGCCAAAAGCCATTCTTTTGCTTTATCAGTGCTGGTAAATGAAACGCCGATTTTTACCATGACGGTTTCGTCAGCAGCCGTATCAAACCGCAAATAGCCGCCTGCACTCTCAGATTTATCAGAAAGCGTCGGTTTGGAAAGGGTTTTTACGCCGTCTTTTTGTCCTGCCCCATCGTAAACGCCGACCATTTTAGCCGCCTTGTTCACTACGGCATAAAAATACAGATTGTGGTCACGTCCAAAGCCGCCTTTATAATTCGCGCCGCCATAAAAAATTGTCTGGCCCGGCGTATCGGTATTGATATCGAGTTTAATATGAGAAGCAGAAATGCCGTCGCCACTCACGATATTTGCCAAAAGCGGCACGCTGTGCGCCATATCGATGAGCAGGCTGGCATCATTAGAAGCCGGATAGGTAAATTGATAGATAGAAGCATGCTGGGCAGGGGTCACTGCGCAGTCAATGTCATATTTGGAAAGCGTTACCTTGTATTCATAGCAAAGCGGCATCTCATTTGCCTTTGGCGAATCGTGTTCGGTAAAGCCGGTTGCTAACCCAATCTGCGGGGACAGCAAAAACTCACCATATTTACCGTAGCCAGTTCCGCTGGCATGAATTTGCGAAAACCCGCGAATAGGCTGGCCGGAGGCATAGCCAGAGTGCCCGCCGTTTTGCGTATCAGGGCTGGGATTTACAGAGCCATTTGGCCTGGTCGGCCCGATGACGCAATTCCCGCCGCCATCCACGCCAATACGGGGATTGACATACCCGGTCAAATCCTCTTGCAGGGCCGTTTCCTCCCCTAGCACATCTGTGCCTTGTGCCGCAACAGGCAACTCAAGCGTTACTGTAAGATAGGCAGATATCAGGATGCATACAAGCAAGCGCTTGGAAATTGTGGTGCTTTTCAGCATAAGAATACCGCCTTCCAAATTCAGATTTTTACTTGTTTTGTGTACAAAAATAC
>JAJXRJ010000051.1 GCA_021629085.1 Oscillospiraceae bacterium
ACCGGCCAAAGCAAACCGAAATGTGTTATACCTTCTTAACTGCCCAGTTGCCCGCTACGAGCTCAAACAAATGATGAATTATTTAACTTTTGCTTTAACACCTTTATTAAATCGTTGTGTATTAGCTCGTGATTCAGATATAGCACAGCAGGTGTTATTCCGATATAATCATCCAAATTGGGTGGTTCTATGATCTCATATCCACCATCTTTGCTGCTTCCGTCGCCGTTCTGCAGATTGTAATATCGCACTTCGCCGTCTATAACAACCAGGCTGTCATGATTATCCGTCCCGACTTGGTGTATACTTCCGCTATGTTTATCCTTCACCCATACATTTATCAGCATTGTTTTTACCTTCTTTCTAAAATTTCCCCTTGACAAATCCTGTGTTTTGCATTACACTGTAATTGATGATTTTTTTGTTGGCTGCCGCATTTCGCGCGCGGCTTATTTTTTTATACGCCCATCCTATGCCGTTCGCAATGCCCGCTGCAGCTGCTATGTATGCAGCATAGAGAAGCAACGTGGCGATAAAATCAAATAGCATGGGTTCACTTCCTTTCTGCACAAATTTTGTTGAATTCTGCATTTGTTTTAAGCTGAATGCTACGGATAAGCTCATCATACGACATCCCAGTTATGAGCTTTACCCATTCCTCGTGTGTTGGCCGCCGTGTGTTGTCATATGTAATATTGATTTTTAGCGGTTCTCGTGCCATGTTTTCACTTCCTTTCGGTTTTCGCTTGAAATTTATGTTAGTTGCATACTAAAATCCGCATTAAAAATCCCCCGGTGTCTCGCTAAATGATAACTTAAAGGATATTAAGCTCACCATGTCGGATAATTCACCAGAAAGCTTTTTCACCTGCTCAATTTTTTCTATGAGCTCGTTTGCCGTTTTAATCGCATCAGATAACTCGCCGGTATCAACATGTATTTTTACGTCTGTTGGTGTTAACATTTCCTCACCACCTTTCATTTTGTTGTTAAGCTGTATATCGCTTTAACCTCTGTTATTTTCAAACAGTTTATTTGGCGTAACTTCAAGAACTTCGCATAGCTTTAAGACGTCTTCAACTGCTATCGTTTTTCGCCCGTTTAACAAATTGTTGAATTGTCCTTGCGAATATCCTGCTTTTTCGCCGACTGCATTTTGTTTTAAGCATTTTTCTTTGATAATCATTTTTGCGTTTTTTGCCACAATCGATTGCTTAACCATTACATTCACCCCCACAAGTTTCTTGTGATAATCAAATAATAACACAAGTATATTTGTTTGTCAATAGTTTTTTTCAAGTTTCTTGTAAAAAAATCGTTGACACACAAAAAAATTTGTGGTAACATACAAACAGGAGGGTGTATTATGGGAATCGGGAAAAGAATTCGCGAAGCGCGATTATTAAAAAATCTTAAGCAAGAAGAATTGGCACGCATGGTAGGAGTAACCACGTCCGCCATAGGAAATTATGAAACAGAAGTAAGCCATCCAAAAGAACCAGTGCTGTATAAATTAATGGAAGCTTTGAATTGCGATGCAAACTATTTGTTCCAGGATGAAATGAAAAAAATCATGTCTGGAAAAACTGGAATATCACTTGAAGCATTGGATATCGCAAGGAAATATGATTCACTTGGCGAGGATGGAAAACAAGCTATAAATGCCATCATGCAAATTGAGTTAAATCGAGCAAATAAACAATATGGAGCAGAAAAGATTTTAAATATTAGCCCAGAAGAACGTAAGCGTCTCCATGACAAGACGATACAAAGATATCAAGATGAGGCTGCTGGGGAGGAAGCACTGAAACAATATAGGATAAAGAAGCTTATCGAAAAAATGCAGAACGAAGAATGATGTCGAAATAAACAATATATTGACGAATTTGCGTTTGTGCAGTAAAATGTAAGAGGCATAACACAAGGTATCCCCAAAAAGGGGGATGAAAATGAACACAGCAAAAGCCGCAGCTTATCAGCTTGCGGACGAGTTAGACGGAGCGTTTGATTTTGCCGGGCTAAGAACATATTGTGAGCGCAATGGATATGTTGTGATATTGTCCAACACCACCAACGGCGATATGTTGTTGCAGGAGCTGGGGATATATGACAGTTCTGCCAACCGGCCTAGCTGTTATCATGTGGACGGCAAATCAAAATATATGATTGTCAGCGGAAGTTTGTCAGATGAAAATCGCGTTAATGCGTTATTAGAAGCGCTTTGGAACGTTAAGTTTCAGCCCGTGGCAAAAAGCTGTGGATTGAAAACCAATAGCGCAGACGAATTTATTTTCGCCGTGCGTGGGATTACAAAACACAAGTTGCGCATGTATCGGATACTGCATAACAAAGCGTATGTGGCAACGGCCATTATATGCATGCTTTTATTAATTTCCGTCCCAATCGCATTGACGTGGGGAAAGCCATTACAAAACGCTGAACATATTGCGCCGCAGTCTGCACCTACCACGCCAACACTGCAACAGAGCGCGCCCGCAGAGCGGACAGAACCGGAAACAGTTTATGTCACACCAACCGGAGAGTGTTATCACCGTGAGGGCTGTGGCTATTTGCGCAATGGCAGCATAGCAGTCTCGATAAATCAGGCCAAGCAAAGTTATAGGCCGTGCGCATATTGTATGGGACAATGACATTATAGACACATCATAGACGACATAATAACGAAGGGGAAAGACTTGTTTGTTATGCCGTCATTAAAAAAGCCCCGTCTGCGCCAACAGACAAAGGCTTTTGGTAGGAGTGCATAATGATATACACCACCCAAATACAAGGTCAGTATATCATAATCACTCCAATTTTGCAAGGCAAAATAAAAAAGGAGCGGTTTTTTATGAGAGCAGCAGCATACGCAAGATACAGCACGGATTTACAAACAGAAAATTCTATCGCCTATCAGTTGGATAAAATTAAGGAATACTGTCTCGACAAAAATATTGAGATATGCGCCTATTATACAGATGAGGCGAAAACCGGCACTAACATGGAGCGTTTGGGGTTTCAGCGGCTTGTTTCGGATGCCAAACGGGGCGCATTTGACGCAGTTGTAATTTATGATATTACACGTGGGTCACGAGATGTCGGCGACTGGTTTACATTTCGAAAATCTATGATGATACTTGGGATTCAGGTAATATCTGTTACACAGCAGCTTGGAGACCTCACAAAAAGTAATGACTTTTTGCTTGAGCTGATATCTGTTGGGATGGGGCAACACGAGGTGCTGTCAACCCGGCAAAAATCTATGGATGGCGTTGCAATTAAGGCAAAACAGGGTGTGTTTTTAGGCGGAACTCCGCCGCTTGGATATGATATCAAAAACGGCGAATACGTTATTAACAGTGAGGAAGCACGGATTGTTAAGATAATTTTCGAAATGTATGCAGCCGGAAAAAGTTACGGAGATATCCTTGCAAAGTTGGCAGGAGCACGCGGGAAAAAGGGACATCCTATAGGGAAAAACAGCTTGTATTCGGTGTTAACAAACGAAAGATATATTGGAGTATATACATGGAATAAAAGAGTAGTCAAGCTGTTTCGGAAATGGGCTGGAGGACGGCCAAATCCAAATTGTGTGCGGATTGAAAATGCAATTCCTAAAATTATAGATGATAATACATGGGAGAGGGTGCAAAAACGGATGAAAGATAATAAAAACAGAGCCAGAAATAAAGCAACCAGAACATATTTGTTGAGCGGATTGATTGAGTGCGAAAAGTGCGGAAGTACATTTATTGGCCATACTAGCCGCAATGTAAATGGATATGAAACAAGAAGTTATATTTGCGGTAATAAGTATCGCACAAAAACATGCGATATACATAATATAAATGCAGATGAAATTGAAGCGTTTGTTGTCCAAAATTTAAAGGCTTTTTTGCTGGATACAAATATCAAAGAAGAGGCAAAAAAAATTTCGAAGCGCATCAATGAGGCAACGCCGGATTTAGCAAAAGAAAAAATGGAGCTTGTAAGCATCACCAAAAAAATTCATAATGGTGTGCAGGCTGTTTTGGCTGGAAAAGGATTCCCAGAGCTGGAAACAGAAATAGATCGATTACGAGTGCGGCAAAGCGAACTCAAAGACATTTTGGCTGTCCGCGAATCGCACAAACAAGGAGTGGCCGCAGAAGACATTGAAAAGTTGCTCAATTATTACATCGAAAATTGGGATGATGCGCATAAAAAAGAGATTATAAACGGGCTGATTCCAAAAATATACGCCCATGCAGACGGGACATTTACCGTAAACATGGGCGTACATTTAATTGGTTGCGGGGGCCGGATTTGAACCAACGACCTTCGGGTTATGAGCCCGACGAGCTACCAGACTGCTCCACCCCGCGATATAGATATCATATAGCATATACATAAACAAGCATTTTATACATAAACTGGTGCCGGAGACCGGAATCGAACCGGTACGGGAAGTGATTCCCACGGGATTTTAAGTCCCGGGCGTCTGCCAGTTCCGCCACTCCGGCAAATTTACCGTGCTTAAATAGATTACCACAATTCCCGCATTTTGTCAACCCCCTTTTTTATTTAAAATCAAACGCTTTCGCTTTTCCTCCTTGTGCTTATGTATAAAAATAAACACGAATATATCACATAATTTCAGCTGTATCAATAAGTTTCGGCATTGTGCGCCTATGCGGGACAATCGAAAATGGGGGGGATAGTCCTAAGGGTTTAGCCATGGCAGATCGAAAGACAAATATACAGCTTAAAATATGGGAGACAGAGGAAGAGGTCGAATTGAACATAAATTGTCCCTTGTACCAACAAAGCAAATTTGGGGGTACATATGCAAAATGGCGATTGACGGAACAACTGTAAACATGCAATGTTTTTGTTTATTATTTTTCATCAAATCTGATAACCGTAATATAATGTTTTCCTTCAGCTAATAAAAAATCATCAATCCTTTGTTTTATATCTTGACACTGGAAACTCATAAAATATGGAACAGCTACATCAAATACTAGTTTGGTCTGATTTGCACCCCTCACCATCCGGAAGTCGTGCATAGATAATTCGGGACTAATTTTATTTATAATGGTTTCAACACAATGTTTCAATTCATTCCATTCGCTGTCATTCACCAATACAGGGTCATAATGAATAACCAGGTGAACATTCAGCTTTTTAAATACATCACATTCAATATCGTCAATGATGTCGTGGCATATGAGCGGGTCGTCTTCCGCACTGAGTTCCACATGGACGGAAGCAAAATATTGACCGGGTCCATAATCGTGAACTAACAAGTCATGAATGCCAAGAACTTTGTCGTTAGACAACACCTCTTTACTAATGTTCTCTACCAATTCCGCGTCCGCCTGTTTGCCAAGCAACGGTGAAATTGTCTCTCTTGCAATTTTAACTCCCGAATATAGAATAAATAATGCTACTGCCAGGCCAACATATCCATCGATATTTAAACTGAAAAAATGTGCTATCAGTCCTCCAACAAGAACAGCGGTGGTAGCAACCACATCATTTCTGCTGTCGAGCGAAGTTGCCTGAAGTGTTATTGAATGAATGTATTTACCGAGGGAAGCATAAAAAAGAGACATCCACAGTTTTATGCAGATGGAAATGAGCAATATTGCAAAAGTAATTATAGAAAACTCTACAGGAACCGGATTAATAATCTTAATTACCGAAGATTTGACCAATTCTGCTCCAATGAACAAAATCATTGCAGATACCACTAGTCCGGATAGATATTCAAACCGGGCGTGCCCATAAGGATGGTCTTTATCTGCCGGCTTCTGTGCAAGTTGAAATCCAACAAGCATTACCAGAGAGGATGACGCATCGGATAAATTGTTCACTGCATCAGCAATAATAGAAATAGAGCCGATAACCAATCCTACAACAAGTTTTCCGATAAATAGCAAAATATTGCACACAATCCCTGTGAACCCCGCCAATTTCCCAATTGCCGAATGAACAGCGGGATTATTAATATCGCGGTAATCCTTTACAAATAAGTGTAGTAGCAATTTCGTCATCATCAATCTCCTTAAAATACAAGCCATATATTATATGCCTATTCATCTTATTCTGTATTATATGCTATAAATAGATATTTGTAAATATACCACTAAAAACAGGCCAGGAGGAAAACCGTATTTTTTAGGATTTTGCTCCTGCTTTTACTGATACCTTATTTCATTCAAGCGAAATTACAAATTTCTGCTGGTTCATGGCCGTTGGTGCCAAAAGCGCGGCGTCAACGCCTTTTTGAAACCACCAGGGGACGGCACACCTTGAAATAGCAAACCGTCATACACAAACCATCCTTTCTCTGAAATTAAAAAAGCGTCAAGACTTTTTGTCAATCCTGGCGCTTCTTGGCTTCGATAGTCTCTTGTGTAATCGGCCTATACATGGTGCAGCTTCTCGCGTCATGGCTGATACGCGTTTTTTAACATGGTTTCAATAAAAATGCCGTACCCGCGCTCTGGGTCATTGACAAACACGTGTGTCACCGCACCAATGAGCTTGCCGTCCTGCAGGATAGGGCTGCCGCTCATGCCCTGTACAATGCCGCCCGTTTTGTCAAGCAGGGATGGGTCGGTGATTTTTACAATCATTCCCTTGGTGGAACGCTCGTTTTGCTCCATCACCTTTTGAATTTCCACATCAAATTTCTGCACTTTTTGGCCTTCGACATTTGATAAAATATAAGCCGGCCCTTCCTTCACGTCCTCTTTGAGTGCAATGGGCAGCGCTTCTCCCAAAATATCTTTGTCGCTCAGCACCTCGCCGTAAATGCCGTATTTGGTGTTGGATTTTAAACTGCCAATGGTGGTATTACTTCCCAAAAATACCCCCTGCAGCTCACCGGGTACACCCTTTTCTCCCTTTTTTACTGAAATAATGTTTGCACCCAAAATGGATCCCTCCGCAGCCGGCATCAGCTCGCCGGTATCCACATCCGAGATGCCGTGCCCCAGCGCGCCAAACACTTTGTCCTCTGGGTCGTAAAAGGTGAGGGTGCCAATGCCGGCGGTACTGTCACGCACCCACATGCCCAGCTTATAGGTTCCGTCCGGCTTGGTTTTTACTGCCTGCATGCCGCAGGAAATGTCCTGCCCGTCGCGTAAAAGTTTCATAAAAATGTCTTTGCTGCCTGCGTTTTCCACAATTTCTGTAAACTGCGCCACATTTTTTACGGGTACGCCGTTTACTTCTTTGATTAAGTCGCCCACTTTTACACCGCTTTTTTTGGCGGGCGATACCGTTTTTCCCGTTTCGTCTTCAAAGTCGGTGATGCCCACCACCAAAAGCCCGTCGGTGAACAGCTTTACGCCAATGCTGTTGCCGCAGGGCACCAGCTTTTTGTTTTTTATCACATCCACCTGCACGGTTTTAAAATCCAGCATGCCAAACATTTTGACGGTGCCTTCATATTTGCCCGCCTGAAGATTTAACCGGTTGTCTAAAATGGCGCCATTTGAAAGCGCGCCTGTCCGGTCGGCGGGCGCAATGTCCATCGAGTACAGTTTTCCAAAATCCGCCCGTTGGTCTTCCAATAAAATCAGGTTGTCCGGGAAGGTGAGCGCGCCGGCAAGGGCATAAATCAAAAAGCCTGCAACCAGCGCAACCGAAAGGCAGATGGAAAGAAGTTTTAATTTTTTGTGCAAACCAATCGCTCCCTTTTTTATGCAAGTCTACTTTTTTAACTTAACCCGAACAAATTTCTTGTATCCTGACAAAAAATATCATCCTTTCAAAAAAATAAACTTGCAAATGGGCGTATAATAGAAGGGATTTGCGCTTTTTGCGCATGGCAGCCGGTTTTTACAAAATGGCGGCAGATTGGAAGAATTATACTATTTTCTGCAAAAAAAACAGCCTGTATCAATTTTTCACAATTTGAGAAAAATTGATACAGGCAATTTAGAAAAAGAAGAAATTACAGATTGTAATCCTGCAAATAGGGTTTGGTGTTTTGAATCATTTTGTCAAACAGTGCGCGTGCGTCCTTTAAGGGTAAATCCATCTGCATGTCGTTTACAAATGCGGCAAACGCCAAATCGAGGTCTTTGGTTACGCCCGCTTTTACAATGGTTTCCTGGTTTGCACAGGTGGGGCCAACCAAAGAGAGCACCTGTGTGGGGATATTGCCGGCATGCACAGGGCTTACGCGGCCTGCTGTGAAATATGCGTTGGTTTCCACCACTGCGCCCAAGGGCAGGTTGGGGATTTGGCCGTAGTTGGGAATGTTGACATTGGTGACCAAATCGCCCAGGCCCAAAATGGCCTTCATCTGACGCACGCCTTCCTCACCGGTTTTTTTTAACACAAATTTTTCTTCGCCTGAAACCAGCCGTTTGCTGCGGTCCAGCCGCTTTTTGAGATCCTCTTTGCGCCAGTCTACGGATGTGAGGCCAAACCGCCAGCTTGCCACGGTTTCGGGATCTTTTAAATACCAGGAACGCGGGCAGAACTCTGCCAAGTGGCGGTCGCCCGCTGCTGCAATGACGCCAAAGCGCAAGAACAGGTCGAATTTTACAATGTCCAGCGATTTAAACGCGTTGTTCATCCAGTTGTCGTCTGTGTTTTCGCCAGTCATATCGTCATAGTGCTTTTTGGCATATTCACGGTAAAGCGGCAGCAAGTCGTGGCTTTTGTAGTACGCTTTGTCAAGCCAGGTAAAGTGGTTGATGCCCAAAACGTTGACTTTGATGTCCTGCCGGGGAACATCGGGCACGCCCAGCATTTCGTTTACCACTTTGGAGAGCAGCATTTGCGTGCCAAACACCTCGTGGCAGCATCCAAACGCTTTGATTTGCGGGAACACCTCATAGAGGGTGCGCACGCAAACAGACATGGGGTTGGTGTAGTTAATCACCCATGCGTCGGGGCAGTAATCGCGGATGGCCTTTGCAATCACCTCATACATGGGGATGGTGCGCAGCGCGCGGATAATACCGCCGGGGCCGACCGTATCGCCCACCGATTGGTACAGGCCGTATTCCTCGGGCGTATGTACATCGGAATGCATTTCGTCAAAGGTGCCCGGCAAAATGGAGATGATGACAAAATCCGCACCCGAAAGCGCCTCAGAAATGGTGGGGGCTGCAATATATTCCCAGTCTCCCACATCCGGGATCTGCTGTTTGATGGAGTTGCCGATGGTCTCGTTTGTCTTGGCTGCCTCCTGGTCAATGTCATATAAATACACTTTCCCGCTCATGGCAGTTTCCTTGGCAAGGTCACACATCAATCCCCAGGCCCAGCCGCGCGAACCGCCGCCAATGTAACAGATTTTTACGTCTTCCACTCTGTCTCCCAAATGCTTCATAAACAATTCCTCCTTTAAAATTTACACGTTTTGTTAAGTTAAATGAAAGTTGAGACCTTGAACTCCTTATGGTATAATGG
>JAJXRJ010000052.1 GCA_021629085.1 Oscillospiraceae bacterium
GCCAATATCTGTTTTACCCTTGTTTGGACTTTACACAAAATCTGAGACAGACCCAGGCCTGTATCTCTTTTGTTATGTTCGGTAAAATCAAACTTTTCCGTATTTAAAATTTAGCTGCTTTCATCAATCCATAGTGCCCGCGAAACCGGAACTTGTTTTTGCATATTAAAGCCCGGTCGCAAATTCATCTATTAAATATCTGCCGTCATCTTGCCGCTGCAAAATCAGGTAGAATGATGTGGGATTTCTGCCTTCTGAAAACACAGAATTTCCATCAAATTCTATTTTGTAAAGAGAGACCTCTATAAATGCCCTATCCGATGTTTCCAAACTGCCATTTGCATATGACATACTTTTAATTGACGCGTTTTTCATTCCAAACACACAGGAATCCTCGAAAAATTTATCAACACAGTTTTCCGTACAATAGCCCTTCATTTTTTCAAAATCCAATTTATGAAAAGCCTTGAAAAGCAATTCAACTGTGCCATATGGTGTTGTCATTTTTTCCGAATCTTTTTGTAACCCGATTTCAAACGAATACAAGGCCTTATCCTCATTACTGGGAATAATAAGCGCCTCAATTTTCCCATTATCCCAATTTATGTAACTTTCCTCATCGTTTATAACGCCCACCTTTTCAAACATCTCCCTCAGCGGCACATACACTTCGCCGTTTTCGATAAACGGCTTATTGACAAGTTCGATTACCTCGCCGTTGTTTGTGATCTCAACCGTATAATCCTCCCCGGCCAGCCCCGACAGCACCCCGCTTGCGAATACCGTTGTGGAAAGCATTGCAAGGGCAACCACTGCTGACAGCACTGATGCAAGTTTGCTTGTCGCTTTCTTCGTTTTCATCATTAGAAACCTCCTTTTCAGCATTTTTTTACTGCCCGCCATTTGTGTGGTAAGGGGGATTTGTTTTGCCTTTCCCATGGGCAGCAGGGACAGGAGCGTTTCAATATAGCGCATTTCCTCGTTTTTGCTCAAATCCCGCGTGACTGCCATGTCGCATGAGATTTCACACTCGATATTGATTTGCTTTGCGACAACCCATATCATGGGGTTAAACCAATGCAAACACTTCACAAACACCGCAATCCATTTGTATAAAATATCGTGCCGTTTTAAATGTGTCATCTCGTGGCGGAGTATGTTGTTGAATTGTTCCTCCGTAAACTCGCGGGCAGGCAGGACAAGGGTGGGCTTTATGATCCCAACCAGAAACGGCGAGGACGTATTTTCCCACATGCGGACTTTGACCTTTCTTTTGGTAAAACCCGCAAGCTCCGGGCAGGAAACAGGCACAGAAGTTTTACGCATTTCCATCATCAGCCGTATGTAGCCTGCAAGGTGTATCAGCAGCAGTATAACTGCACCTGCAAGCCATACATACGCAATCATATTCATTCTGTTATCAACAACGCTTTTAATAAAACCGGTTCCCGCTTGCAGAAGATTTGTTCCCGGGTTTGCCAACGGCGCTGGTGCAGCTGCAGCTGTATTTTGCGCTTGCCCCGTCTGTGCTGTCTGCTCCGTTTGTGTGGCCGGCAAAACGGTCGGTATCGTATTTGCCACCTGCGGCAGGCTGAACCGCACCGGGAGCAGCATGGTAATAAGCACAGCGAGCCAGATATAATAGTGCCACGCATACCCGAACACCTTTTTTGTAAACGGCCTTAAAAGCAAAATCACCGCCGCTAAACACGCGCCCGCAAGGGTGGGGAAAAGCAAGGACACGAAAACACCTCCGCGCATTTTATTCTACCTCAGTAGACATATATAGTCTACCACGGTAGACTTCATTTGTCAATCCTTTTTTGAAAAGGAACGAAATTTATTTTTTCTTTTGCAATAATGCGTTTGCAATCGTAATAAAAAAATTCCGCAGGACCATCTCTAATCCTGCGGAATATGCTTCCTTATGAACTTCTGCCTATCATCAGGTGAGGGGCTTTTTTGACTTTTTTACCCAAAATGATATTGCTTTAAAGTTGGTTCTATGCTATAATTTTAGAAAAAATGGGGGAGAAAGGCGGAGGAAAATATGAAAAAAAGGCAGATACACCTGGATTTTCACACCTCGGAATCAATTGAAAATATTGGAGAGAAATTTTCAAAACAGCAGTTTCAAGAGGCACTAAGAGCGGGACATGTGAATTCCATTACACTGTTTTCCAAGTGCCACCACGGCTGGGCATATCATCCGAGCACAGCAAATGAAACCCACCCGCATTTAAGCTTTGATTTGCTGGGCGCACAATTGGAAGCCGCCCATGAAATTGGTGTAAAAACGCCCATTTACCTGTCAGCCGGATTTGACGAAAAAGCTGCAAGGCGGCACAAAGACTGGATTGCAATTAGCAAATTGGGGGACGTGCCGGATTTTTCAGTTCCGTACTTTAAACGATTATGTATGAACACACCGTATTTGGATTACCTTTTAAAACAGGTTGAAGAAGTTTTGACACGCTATGACGGCGATGGGATTTTTTTAGATATTGCGGGTGTACATAAATGCTATTGCAAACATTGCTGTGCCAGCATGCAGGCGCGGGGATGGGATATTCACAATGACGCGCACGTCTTAGCGCTTGCCGAGGAGGTATACGCCAATTATACCAGACGCGTCCGCGAAACGGTGGACAAAATAAAGCCGGGGCACAAGGTGTTTCATAATGACGGGCACATTCGATGCGGCAGAAGGGATTTGGCGCATATGAACTCCCACTTGGAGCTGGAAAGCCTGCCAACCGGCGGCTGGGGCTATGACCATTTCCCCATCTCAGCGGGATACGCCCGGACGTTGGGGATGGAATTTTTGGGCATGACGGGCAAATTCCATAAAAGCTGGGGCGAATTCGGCGGTTTTAAACACCCAAACGCATTGCGGTATGAAGCGGCGCTGTCGGTGGCAAACGGCGCTGCAATTTCAGTGGGCGACCAACTGCATCCCTCCGGTGAAATGGACATGGCGACCTATCATCTTATTGGGAAAGCATATGCGGAAATTGAGGCAATCGAACCGTGGCTGGAAAACGGAACCAATGTTGCAGATATTGCAGTTTTATCGCAGGAGGCCATATTAAATTATTATGAAAAGCTGGATATGGAAGCGGTAGGGCGCAATTTTTCAAGCGATACCGGCGCAGTACGCATATTGCTGGAAGGCAAATATTTATTTGATGTAGTGGACACAGAAACAGATTTATCTGCGTATAAAATTGTGATTTTACCGGACTGCGCTTTGTTGGATACCAATTTAGAGCACAAGCTAAAAGCCTTTGTGGAAGGCGGCGGAAAGATTTTAGCAAGCGGTATATCTGGCATGAATCGGAATAAAACGGGCTATGTGTTCCATTTTGGCGCGGAATGGGAAGGGGAAAATCACTACCAACCCGATTACTGCCGTCCGCGTTTTGAAATTCCCAATCTTGGTATTTCCGACTTTGTTTGCTATGAAGCGGGGCAGCGGCTAAAATTGAAAGACGGAAATGAGCTTGCCGCCCGGATCGACCCTTATTTTAACCGTACGGCAGAACATTTCTGCTCCCATTTACACACGCCGTCCAGCGGCAATTACGGCGGGCCCAGTGTGACAGAAGGCAGCGACGGCATTTTAATTAGCTGGAATATTTTTGCAGAATATGCCAAACAAGGCAGCATCATCTGCAAGGAAATTGTAAAATTTGCATTGGACCGGCTGTTGGGAGAGAGAAAAACCATACGGACAAACCTGGGCGCCCAAGGGATTGTTATGGCGGCAGACTGCGGGGATTTTATGCGGAATCATCTGCTTTATGGTGTGCCGGTAAAGCGTGGGAACGGAGTTGAAGTTATTGAAGACCTTCTGCCGGTTTATGACGTACAAGTGTCAGTGCAGGTTGGAGAAAAGAAGGTAAAACGCGTTTTTCTTGCGCCTGATAAAGAAGAAATCCCGTTTACGCAAACTGGCGCGGTGATTTCGTATACGATACCAAAGCTTATCAATCATCAGCTTGTGATTTTGGAATTCTAAAACGGGGGAGATGGCTTTGCGGCAAATCAGGCAGTATTTCGTATATGGTGTGATTGTTATCATTTTGATTTATCTTGTGGTGATGGTTGTATCCTATATGAATGGGCAAGAAACACAGCCAAAGCTCCCGGATGGGGTGGATTTTAGCACGTTTGACCAGGCGCTTTGGGAAGCGTATCCATACGCCAGAGCACAGATGGTTGAGGATCTGCTGACAAAGTATGACATGAATGCAATGTCGCGCGACGAGGTAATATCGCTTTTAGGCACAAATGCTGCAACCGATGTAGGCGGCGGAATTCTCTACACCATTGGACAGGGGCAATATACAAAGTGCCTGGCAATCTATTTTGACAGTGCAGGCAAGGTGCGGGAATTTACGGTTTACGACGACTGAAAGGATGAATCTGCATGTTAAAAAAACGGCTGATAACAGGGATTTTGGCAATTTTTATACTGACACTGTGCGGATGCACGCCAAGCGAACAAGTGCCGGAAAATGACGCGCCGGATGCGGCACAGTCTCAAAGTGCAGCGCCAGAATCAACCAAGCAGCCAAAACCAGATAGAATGAAGGAATTGCTGCAGTCTATGACGCTGGAAGAAAAAATTTATCAGCTGTTTTTTGTCACGCCGGAGGATTTATCCGGCACAAATACGACAACAACGGCAGATGAAACATTTTTGGAAACGTTAAAACAGCGGCCGGTGGGCGGTATGGTTTTGTTTGCGAAAAATATTATAAACCGGCAGCAAACGGCAAACCTGATTTCCGCAGCGCAGAAGGGTTCCAAAATCCCTTTGTTTGTGGGTGTGGATGAAGAGGGCGGACGGGTTTCGCGTGTGTTTGCCAATCCAAATATGGGGTTTGAAGCAATCCCGCCTATGCTTCAAATTGGCAAAAGCGGAGACAAACAGCAGGCGTACGACGTGTCAAATACCATCGCCGCAGGAATTTCAGAGCTTGGGTTTAATCTGGATTTTGCGCCAGTGGCAGATGTGCTCACCAATCCAAATAACACCGCCATTGGCAACCGGGCCTTTTCCAGCGACCCAAAGGTTGCCGCAGATATGGTGGCGGCCGCGGTAAAAGGGTTTCATGCAGGCGGGGTCAGCACAGCGGTGAAACATTTTCCAGGACATGGCAGCACCGTCGCCGATACCCACACTGGCTATACTGAGAGCACAAGCACGCTAGATGCGCTTCGCAAAACAGAGTTTTTGCCGTTTGCCGCTGGAATTGCAGCGGGCACTGACTTTGTAATGGTTGCACATATTTCATTGCCCAATGCCATAATGTCTGACACGCCAAGCTCACTTTCTAAAATGGTGATTACCGACCTTTTAAAGGGCGAACTTGAATTTAATGGGCTGGTGATTACCGATTCTTTGCGCATGGGCGCGGTAACGGACAGCTATACTCCCGGAGAAGCGGCTGTAGCGGCGCTTACGGCGGGTGTGGATGTACTCTTGATGCCAGAGAATTTGGAATTGGCGGCAAATGGGGTGCTGGAGGCGGTTAACGCGGGAACCATCAGCGAGCAGCGCATTGACGACAGCGTTTTAAAAATTCTTCGAAAAAAAGAAGCGCGAGGCATTATACAATCAAACTAAAACAGAGGTGCTATGTATGGCAGATTGGAGTGCATCACAATATTTAAAATTTAAAAAGGAAAGAACCCAGGCGGCGATTGATTTGGCTGGACGAATTGATATTGCTGACCCGTCGGATATTTTGGATGTTGGATGCGGGCCAGGTAACAGTACAGCGGTTTTACAAGAAGCATATCCAAAGGCCAGGATTTTGGGAATTGACAATTCAGATGACATGATTTGTGCCGCAAAAGCGGCGCATCCATCGCTAGAATTTCAAAAATGTGATGCAAGCACAGAGCTTGCCGCACTGGGGAAGTCATTTGACATTGTGTTTTCTAATGCATGCCTGCAGTGGATTCCCAATCATCGGCAGCTGATTTCAAATTTGATGAAGCTGCTAACTCCCGGCGGTGAACTGGCGGTGCAGATCCCGATGAATTATGACGAACCCGTCCATCAAATTATTGGCCGCATTGCTAAAAGCGAACCGTGGTGCAAAAAGTTTTCGAACCCACGGACGTATTACAATTTAGCACCGGAAGAATACTACGACTTGCTGGCAAACGAAGCGAGTGATTTTAGCATGTGGCAGACTACCTATTTTCACAGGATGCAGTCGCATGAAGCAATTATGGAGTGGTACCGTGCAACCGGGCTGCGTCCGTATTTGGACGCGCTTTGCGACGAGGACGCTGCCGTGTTTTATCAAATGGTACTCACTGAGATTGAAAAGGCGTATCCCAAGCAGGAGAACGGAGAAGTGATTTTCCGGTTCCCGCGATTTTTCTTTGTCGCTAAAAAATAAAAGAGCCGGCTGCCGGCTCTTTTATTTTAAGAAACGCTCTAGAATATAGTTGTGCGCGGCGATTTCATAGGTGTCATTTAACGGCTGAAGCGAAACCGCGCCGTAGCGCCGAGTCAGCGCATTTTGCAAAATGCGGTCCGTCAGCTTTGGGTTTTTGGGAAGCAGCGGTCCATGCAGATAGGTCGCAATGACGTTTTTATATACCACACCTTCCAGCCCATCCTTGCCGTTGTTGCCGTGGCCATATTTCACCTTGCCCAGCGGGGTGTGGTTTCCAATATACGTCCTGCCGCCGTGATTTTCAAAGCCTACGATGGTAGAATTAATAAGATCGCTTTCTAGAATGATATTCCCAATTAGCCGGCCGTTTTCCTGCACGGTGTAAATGTCTAAAATTTCTAAGCCCGGAATGGTTTCTTCCTTGAGCTTATAGTAGCTGCCCAAAAGCTGATATCCTCCGCAAACCGCCACTAAAACGCCGTTGTCCTCCACATAGCGGGCGATGTCTGTTTGTAATTCGCGAAGCCGGTTGCACACCAAAAGCTGCTCACGGTCTGAGCCACCGCCGATAAATACAATGTCAAGTGAAGAAAAGTCAATGTCGTCTTTGAGTGAAACGGGGAGCACGTCCGCTTGAATGCCGCGCTGTTCTGCACGAATTTGGAGCGCGGTGATATTTCCGCGGTCGCCGTATAAATTTAAAAGGTCAGGGTAGAGGTGCCCAATGGTAAGTTTCATTGTCCCAGTTCCTTTCGTAAGCGTTTTAAATTGTCCTGTGTGGAAAACAGCGCGGTGTAATTTACCAAAAGATAGAGCGGGCGTTTGCTGTGCATCACTACAGATTTTAGGTTCTCATAATTGTTTTCCATTATGCGAATATTTTTTAAGCCGCCGTATTTTAAGCGGAGCGCAAGATCGTCTTTGCGGATGCCGCCGGCAAACAGCGAGTGGATATTGGCATTTTTAAGCTGTTCAAACTCTACGTCCCAAATCCACGAGATGTCTTTCCCGTCCTGTGCATTATCGTTAATGACCACAAATACATCCTTTTGCGATGGGTCGCTAAGGAGTGTGGCAATGGCCTGGTTAAACCCGGCGGGATTTTTGGAGAGATTGAGCACCACGTTTTTTGTGTTTAACACAAAGCTCTCCATGCGCCCAATTTGCGGTTTGTAGGCGTCAAATACCGCGTTGACATTTGCTGTGTCAAACCCCAGCTCGGAAAACGCGGAAAATGCCGCTAAAATATTGTAAATATTGTAGAAGCCTTTATAGTTGACGCGAAGCGGCGTCACACCCTTTGCGTGATGGATGTCAAACGCCATACCGCCTGTAAGGTCAATGTTATCTGCCGCGTAGGAGAGATCAGGCCGTTTAAAGCCGCATGCTTCACAGTAATAGTCGCCAAGCTGGCTATAATGATAGTAATGATACGAAAGCTCATTGCCGCACACCAGGCAAAACCGGCCTTCTTTCATTTCATTTCTCTGTATGTTATATTTTTGATCCACGCCGTAATAGATAGCAGGATATTTGGTTCCAAAATAAGAGCAGAGCGGGTCGTCGCCATTTACAATCAGGCTGACAGAATCCAGTTTGTCAAATGCTTCGCTCAAAAGCCGGATGGTGATATCGATCTCACCGTAGCGGTCGAGCTGGTCACGGAAGAGGTTTGTCAGCACGATTTTATCCGGCGTCATATAATCCACTACCCGCTTTAAGCTCGCCTCGTCGCATTCAATTACCGCGTAGTCGGCGTCCAGTTTGCCAAACCAGCCCACATGGTCAATGAATGCACATGTCACGCCGGGCAGCATGTTTGCGCCCACATTGTTACACACCACTTTTTTCCCAGTGCTTTTTATAAGCGAGTCTAAGAGGTTGCTGGTGGTAGTTTTTCCGTTTGTGCCGCAAATTACCACAATTTCATGTTGCACCTGACCCGCTAGATCGGATAAAATGCGCGGATACAGCTTTAGCGCAATACTCCCCGGAGAGGAAGAACCTTTTTTCCCCAGCAGCTTTCCCAAAAAAATGGCGGCTTTTCCGGCCCAAATGGCAAGCAGTTTTTGAACAATCATCAAATCACCTAAAATTTTTAAAAATATGGGTATAGAAAATCACAAAGCGGGGATACTTTTTAATGACCTCACAAAATACATGAAAGACCCCCTTTAACTTGTGTGCCGGCCTGCAATTTGCAAGCCGGCCTTTTTTATTACATGGATGGGGTGCCCGTCGCTTTGCCTGAAAGCTTTAAACCGTTTTCGTTGATAACACCGGGCATGGCTTTGGTGAGCGGAATGGCAATGGCAACTGCAATGGCGTAATCCACAACGTGGTGGATGGAGGTGCCAATGCCAATGACATACTGCACATAGCCCATAGCCTGATCGCCAATGACATTGATGTTAAACCACGAAGAGAGAACGTATACAATGGCCATGTCACTTAACGCATGCAGCAGCAGTGTGACCAAAAGCACCAGATAGAAATTGAAATTTTTCCGAATCATATACGCGCCAAAAAAGGTGAACACCACATGCAGCGCTGCGCGTGCTGCAACAATGGGGCCAAGCGGTGTGAGCAAAAACCCAATCCCCGATCCAAGCGCAACTACAACAGCGGACAGCGGGCTTATAAACATGGCCAAAATGAGCGGCACATGGGACGCCAGCGTTGCCGTAAAGGGCGGCATTACCACCTTTAACGGCATAATCATTGGGATAATGATTGCCAGCGCGGTCAAAAGGCCGGTCAGGGTGATGGTTTTTGTTTTGTTCAATCCAAATCATTCCTTATCTTTATGTATTTCTTATAAGTATATCTT
>JAJXRJ010000053.1 GCA_021629085.1 Oscillospiraceae bacterium
ATACAGGGGAAGTTAAAATGAAATTACCTAAAATATTTATATTGGCTTTGAGCCTTATCATGTTGTTTACTCTTGTTGGGTGCAGCAAGTCCTCAAATATTGCCACTGCCGTTTTTATAGATGGGCACGCGTGGGAAATCAGCACAATACAAGCGGGTAATGGTGGTGCTGTTATCGCCTGTTCAAAAGAAGAGAAAACAGCTTATGAGAATGTAGCAGAAATAGAAATGCGCTGCACTGCAAAAGATGGTATCGTTACACTTATCGACGCAACAAACGCCAATACGTACAAGGGTACTTACAAACAGATAGAAACCGATAAAGAGACGGCAATTTATGAAATCACATTCGGCGAGGAAAGCGGAAACGCTGTTACTTCTATGACGCTCTATCAAGATGAAAGTAAAATCCCGACATTGATTGTCTCTATGGCCAATTATACGTTAAATTTTTTCGCAAAACAGGAACCTAAGTCAGACGCATAAGCAAAGTATATATCAAAACCAAAAAACCGTCAGGGGTCAAGATGGACAACTGTACCGCCCTTGACGGTTTTTCCTATCTTTGCTGTTAGGCAGAAAGGGTACGGAATGATAACTCTAATTCCTGTGGGTTTAGATATTAAAGCAAAGAGCACATGCCATAACAAGCCAAAAAAACACCCAATAGTGTCACCACAACGGGGACAACATATGCCGCAACCTTGCCTAAAATATGCTCTAACCGCTTGATTACTGCTGTTCCCTGTAACTTGTTATATCCAAAGTAAAGTAAGATCAACGGCAATACATACATAAAGTCGTAGATCATAATAAAAAACAGGACAAGAGGAAATACCAAATGATAGCCTGACAATATTGCCAAAAAACCAAAATAAGGAAAAGCACTTGTCAATTCGACACCACAAAAGGCTGCACCCAGCAAAAACAGGGATAGCGGCGAAAGCTGGTCGGGCGTTTTTAGCCCAATGGTTTCTCCCGCATTGTTTTTGGTGCTGCGTTTGGTTTTGACAATTCGCATAATTCCGGCGATAAAGCAAAGGACGCCGGCTCCCAATGCAATCCCATACACATACCGCGAATAAGCTTCAATGGCATTAAAAAGCAATTGGGAAACCCATGTGGCGATGCCATAATAAATTGTCAGCCCCAATGCGAGGTTTGCCGTCCCGATTCCAAAGATGAAAAACCAGATATGCCGTTTGTTTTTCACCATAGCCTGCAGCAGCATTTGCTGTGCAATTGCAGAAGGGTTCAGGCTATCAAAGAAGCTTGTTGTGATTGACGTCCCTAAAAGTATCCACACACCCATCATCTCCCCTTAAAAATTTTCAAAAGAAAAAGGCTTGCGTTTGTGTAACACAGGCCTACTACACGATCAAACAAAACCCCGGCGGGTCAATTATTATTTTTTCTATTTTCGATTTTGAACCAATTCTTTTGCTTGTTTCCCTGTTATGCAGTCAATTGTCATCTCCAGCATACAAAGGCGCTCCCATCCTTGATTTATCGCATTTTCACAGCTAACAGCAGAATCATCCGGCGCGTATTTGGCTGCTAATTTTTCAATTGCATTTCGCTTTTTCTGTTCATCTCCCATTACCTGTATCCGGCCAAAGACAATTACGCTTCTATAATAGGTTGTGTATTGCTCGGGGACGATTTGGTCTTGGTCAATAACACAAAAAGATGCTTTTTCGTTTCTTTGGATTGCATCTAATTTATGGCCGCTTTTTGCACAATGGAAATAGATTTTTTCCCCATCATATACATAACTGATGGGGAGGGCATAGGGATAGCGGTTATCACCCGCTAAGGCTAAAACACCAGACTTCCCTCTATATAAAATATCAGCATTTTCTTGTGGGGATAATGCTTGTTTTTTTCTGCGCATTTCTCGAAACATATATACCTCCTGTAAAAATACGAAACGCTTATTTTCACTCCTTCAATGGCCTAACGGAGTAAAAATAAGCGTTTCCCGGCGGAAAATTTATTTTTTATAGGATATCACATATCGATGAAAAAGTCAAGACTAAATCACGACTTCTTTTTTAGGTTACTGTTCTACAATGGTGGTAACGCTCTTAGGCGCAAAGGAATACACAAGCTGTCCGTCTGCCGGAGAAACCGCACCGATATGCGCGATATTTTCCGTTTCGCTGGTGCGATAAACTTCTGCTGTGTTCGATGTAAAACCATTTATATTTGCTTCAATCGCATTTGACGAATTATTGACCACCACAACACTCACTTTACCGGTTGCCGGGTCAATCGCCGTGGTGACAATCAGATTGCTGTTGCCGCTTGCCGACTGCACAAGCTGATAGCCCGGACGGATAAACCGGCTGTACTGTCCCATGGTGTAGAGACGCTTGTTTGCAAGATAGTACCCATCAGCGTTAAAGTCAATCAACGATTGGCCGGTGCTGGGGGTTTCGCCGCCCATTTTGTTGACACACCACCAGTAAAGATAGGAGTTGTAGCCATTGTTGAGCGCTGTAGAAATTTGCTTGGCAATGACAAGGCCGTTGTCAATACTGGAATCATTTTTGCCGGTGTTGCAGTATTCCATCTGGAAGATAGGTTTGTTGTATTGTTCCAAATCATAGCGTTCTACATCATAGCCGCCATAAAAATGGACTGCAACAAATCCCAGTTTTTCAAGTGTTTCAGGCGATAGGTTATCCAAATACTGCATAGATGCGTCAAGTCCTGAGCATTCCGGCCCGCCAATTAAAACGGGCAAATTTGCTTCTTGGAATACGTCGATGGTTGTAGAAAGCACGGCATCCATAGCCTCAAAGCTATAGGAAGTCCCTGCCCACGGCATATCCAGCTTCTTTTCTGCAGGTTCATTCTGCACGCTGATCCATTTGACGTCATATCCATAATCGTTGCGGTATTTTTCCGCCCATACCTTCAAATACTCCGCATAGTCACCGTAATGTTCCGGTTTTAAGATGCCGCCGTAAATTGGGTCGCCGCCGGAATGGTTGGCATTGCCAGGCAGGTTTTCTTTCATCCAGCCAGGCGGGCTCCAAACCGAGCCTGCAAACTGCATGTCATCCGACCGTTTGATGGCTTCATCTGCAAACCATCGCTGATGTTGGTCAGTGTCAAAATCCCACACACCTTTTTCCGGCTCAATGGTTGCCTGCAACGCGTCAAATTCCTTGGGTGCATCCTTTGTAAATGGGTTTATCTCCAGCCGCACAATGCTAAGGCCTGCATTTGAACCTTCTGTGCCAAACAATTCATCTAAAATTTCGTTCTTTGCAGACTCAGATTCCAGCTTCATCAGATCGTCCGCCGGATTGTTGGCTGATGCACCAAATCCCCAGATTTCCTGCTGAACCAGGCTTTTATCAAATGTGATGGAATTATCAGATTCCATGTCAATGTATACAGTGTTTTTCGCTTCATCCCAATTCACAACCGCGCCCAGACTCTCTGAAATAAAACGAATGGGCACCAATGTCCGGTCATCCACAATACATGCTGGAACATCCAGCAAAACGGATTCGCCATTTACCGTTGCCGCGGATTGTCCGATCGTGAGTGAAATTGTACGGTCTCCTTTGATACCGGTTACCGTTTGTGTTGCATCATCCCAGCCAACAACTGCGCCCAGCTTTTCAAACACTTTGCGCATAGGCACCAATGTCCGGTCATTTTGCAAAATGGGATCCACATCGCCAAATATAATCCGCTCGTCGTTAATATACACACGAATGACATCACTGACAGGAGCGACAATTGTAACCTCTTCAGGCGGTGCAACAGGCGTATCCGCTTTTACCACTTCAACATCATCAATGTAAAGGTCGGTTACCACATAGTCTACCGGTTCCTCCCCTTTTAGCTCCAGCTGATCGAGCGCAATGCCGTACACCGGTTCTGAAACAGTAAACGGCAAGGTCACTTGCGTCCATCCGCCTTTGGAAACTGTTGCCAAATACGTATCTTTTTGGTTATAATAGGATTTCCCTTCCGTTACTTGTCCTTCAAATGTGATGACCGATATGTAGAAATTCCCAACATCAATCGGGCTTTCGTCTGCAATGCGCACCCACATAGAAATATTGTATAGTGTTCCCGGTGTCATATCCAATCCGGTAAATGCATCGTTAAATTTAATTCTGCTGTAGGCAAATTCCCGATCGTTGAGCTTTAAGCTTTTGCCCTTTTCGCCGTAAAATACGTCACTGTCCAGGGTTACACTTTTTGTATCATAGCCGCCGCCCGCGCCTAAGTTTAAATCGGAAGGCGAACTAATGTCGTTAAACGAGAAATAATTCCTGGTACCCGTACCGCTTGGAACGGTTGTATCAGGCTGTCCCGGCGTTGTTGTACCCGGTGTTACCGGCACCGGCTCTGCAGCGGGAATATTTCCCGACCGCACCTCTACATTGTCAAAGTTGAACATGGGAACCACGCTGCCGCTGCCAATTTGCTCCACACTGATACCATATACACCAGTGTCACCGACCGTGTAAGGCAGTACAATCTGTGTCCATGCGTTTTTGTTGATAGCCACTCTGGTGTTGTGCACGTCTTTATCATTGTAATACTTCTGATCAGCCGTCACCTGCCCCTCAAAGGTAATGACAGAGAGAAAAAATTCCCCTTTTGCCACAGGGCTTTGATCGTTGACCTTTGCCCAAAGCGAAATGGTGTATTCTTCGCCGGGCTTTACGTCCATACCTTTAAAAGCGTCGTTAATTTTTACACGGTGATATAAATTCTTCCGGTTCGAAACCAAAACACTTTTTCCGGAATCGCCAAAATAAACGCTGTCATCAATGCTTATATCCCCCATGTTAAGGCCGCCGCCTGCGCCGAGATTCGCTTCCTCCGGTGTGCTGACGTCATCAAAGGTGAGAAGATTGCTTTTTTCTGCAGCATTTGCTACCACAACGCATGAAAGCGTCAGCGCAAAGCAAAGCAGAAGTGCAAACAGCCGGTTAGAAACCGTCAAAACTCTTTTCATGCTAAACCCTCCCATATTCATTTACAAATTTAGTATAATAGGTGGTATTTTAAAAGTCAATGAAAAAAATTTATGTCCTAACCGGACTATTTTTAGATTTTTTCATAAAAGCGACGAATTTGTCTTATTTTTGTCGCTTTTATGAAATTTGATAGGACCACAGGTTGCTAATTTGTGGTTTTAAAACGTCAAACTCCCATGCACGGCTTTTGGTGACGCTGTTTGGGTCCAGTACGTTTATCATGTTTTTATTTGACATGCCAGTCAGCACAATAAAATGTCCATCCGTGGTAAAATCGCCCTCCCGAACACTCACAATAATGGGCCGTCCTGCTCTTAGTTCGCGCTCAATCGCTGACTGATCCAGCGGAAGTTCTTTTGACGTTAGCCCAAGCTTTCTGGCCCCTTCGCTCATAAGTGCCCATTTGGTGCCCACCCCCTGGGCGTAATATCCGTTCCGTTCGCTAAACTCTGCAACGGCATAAGGGTGATAGGCAGCATCGTGCGTAAGATAGGTTGCAACCATCGAAAGGCAGGTTGGTCCGCAGCCAGTGAGCGCCATCATTTTTCCACCATAGGGACGATATCCCCAGCGCTCGTCCCATTGAAGATAATGTGGAAATTTTCCGTCGTTGGGTGTTGGAAGCGAAATATCACCCATTTGGTGCTCTCGATCCGGTGTATAATTTTTTACAAATCCTGCCGCTTCTGGGTTTGCCACTGCCAGCTCCAACAGTTCATCCGGATAGGCTTCCAAATTTTTTAGCAATTCATAAATGTCTTTATTTTGTGGGCCAGCCTGTATCAGTGCCTCTGCAATTGTTTTATATTTTCCCGTGTAATCGGGCGCACTCACAACCGGCATCCCCATGTCGGGCTCTGAACGAATGGAAAAATAACAGGTGATAGCAAAGCAGATACCCGCTGCCAAAATCAACAAAAAACTAAATATCCGCTGCTGTTTTGCCCTATTTTTTGACATAAAAAAACCTCCCTGTTTATGCCTTAGTATTTGTAACTTTATTAAACCATAAACAGGGAAGGTAAAATTTAATTTTCTATGTGACAATTCTTAACATTTTCTTACGTTCTATTTAATTTTTCCTATTTTCCATTACCGCTTCACACGTGCATTGCCGCTCCATACGCTCCACACCTGCTCCTCATCCGCCGGCTGTGCATAATCGGTTAAAAAAGTAGTTGCCAGTGCACCGCAGGCCCAGCCAAACTGCACCCACTTTTCGCTGTCCCAGCCACGCAAAATGGCATAGAGCAAGCCGCCCACAAAGCCGTCGCCGCCGCCGATGCGGTCCAGCACGTGAATCTCGCGCGGTTCTACTACGTGCCAATCGTCCCCACAATGTAAAATTGCGCCCCAAAGATGTTCATTGGCATTTCGCACCTGCCGGAGTGTGGTTGCATAAACTGATACGTTTGGATACAATTGTTTCACCTTGCAAATCATCTCTTTAAAGCTCTCTATCTTTCCTGCAATGTCTTTCCCGCCGGCTTCCGGCCCTTGGATGTCCAGGCAAAGCTGAAAATCCTCCTCATTGCCCACCAAAATATCAGACACGCTTGCAATCTCTTTGAAAATTGCACGAAGTTCTGCTTCCCGGTCCTTCCAGAAAGTGGCACGGTAGTTTAAGTCAAAAGAAATGAGCGTGCCATATTTTTTTGCGACACGCGCAAGCTCCAGGCAAAACTTGCTGGTTTCAGGCGAAAGCGCCGCAATGAGCCCAGACATGTGCAGCACCTGTACCCCCTCTTTCCCAAAAATCCGGTCTAAGTCAAAGTCGTCAATGGAAAGTGTACGCCCCACCTCGCCTGCCCGGTCATTTTGCACACGCGGGCCGCGTGAACCATATCCGCTGTCGGCAATGTTAAACTGGTGACGGTAACCCCAAGGCCCCCCCTGCTCCACTTCTTTGCCCTCAAACGCCATATGGCGGGAAATCAAATTATTCTTAATAAAATGCGCAATCGGGCTGTCTTTGACAAATGTGGTGAGCACCTTGACAGGAAGCCCCAAATACGAAGAGATACTGGCAACATTGGTTTCCGCACTGGTTGCCTGCATAAAAAAGCGGTCACTTACGTGCGTGGGCTGCCCGTTTTCCGGGCTGATACGAACGCCCATGCTAGTGGGCACAACCAAAGCATACATACAATCTTTTTTCAGTTCTTTCAATTTTTGTTCCCTCCGTTTGATTTGTTTTTATGATTATACCATATTTTAGAACGCTTTTCAATTGTTCATAAAGAAAAATAAAGGGGCGGAGCAAAAAACCCCGTCCCACAATTATTTGTCAGTCCAGCGTGATAATAAAGGTGTTATCCCACCCCTTGTAGCAATTTGCTTCTACGGTTTTGGTTTGGCCGTTTGCCGTTACAGTGATATCATAATCACCGTAATATCCGCTAACAGTGTATTTCCCATCCGCACCGGTCACGCCGCTTTCCTGCGTCCACCACTTGTTGTACACCAAATCGATAAACTGCCGTCCCGACTCTTTTAAATTCCACGCCTGGTCAAAGATGGGTGCATTTTGGAGCCAGTGCGCACCGGAGTAAAAGCCCCACATGAGGAAGCCTTCCATATTTTCCTGGCTAAACACCGTAATCAGAATATCCCGCGTAAAGCTGGCTTCGTATTCACGGTCTTCGCTCACCTCCGTACCCATGTCAAACTCCGTAATTTTCATCTTTTTGCCGTAGCTTCCCAGTGCCTCCAAATCGGCATAAAAGTCCATGGGATGCACAATGGTGTTGCCAAAGTGGCCCTGTACACCAATGCCGTCAAAATCCACATTTCTTTGCACCATGTCGTCTAACACCATGCGGAAGGTTTTTAAGCGTGGCGCATTGGTGCCAATTAAGCCGGTTTCATTGACATAAAGCGTAGCCTCCGAATTGGCCTCGCGCGCCCACGCAAACCAGTCAACCAACACGCCGTTGCCATACTTGGTGCGGATAGCGTTGTTACTCAAAAGCTCATTTACAACATCCCACTCCCGCACATTGTCTTTAAACGTACCCGCAACATCCAGCATGTGTTCGTGGATGCGCTTGTCAATGCCTGCTCTGTCGTCATTTACAAACATGTTGTATAAATCTTCCGGGACAGTCGTATTTTCCGGGTCATATCCATTCGGGAAAGAGCGATCCCACATCAGTGTATGTCCGCGGATATTTTTGATGCCGAGCGATTGGATGCGCTCCACCATCTCCCGTGCATCTTCCGGATTTTTTTCATAAACGTTCCATTTCATGTTATTTTCCAGCACCACTTCGTTAAACAGCGCGCTTACCGCAGTGCGGTAGCGGTCATTGCTCACACCCTCTTTTATTATCCAGGTGTTGACCGCAGAGCCCCACCGAAATTCGTGTTCAAACATATTGACGTCCACTTTGGCGTCTGGAACCGGGTTTCCGGCAGCGTCTTTTACGATAACATTGATATCGCCTTTGCGGATTTTTTCAATCCGGTCCCAAGCGTCTTTGCGCCATTGGTCATCTTTTTCAAACACCGTGCGGCCGTCATAGGTTTTCATAATGGAAGAAGACGGCAAATCTTCAAAATCCACCTTATCTTCATAATTGATAAGTTCATAGCCTCCAAATTCAATGGTTTGAACCTGATAGCCCAAACGGATGCAAAGCCTGGGATGGTCTGTTTTTGCCACAAACGGCAGATACACCGTGTGCCAGCCCTTACCGGCGATGGAGGTAACGTCCTCCTGCAGCGCTTTGGCATTTGGGCCGTGATCCTGCTCCACAATACATTGTACTTTGCCAACACCATCCTCCGACCCTGTATCAATAGTTTGCATGTTAAACACGAGAAGCATATTGTCGCCATCCTTAAAGTCGACCGCTTCTTCCATGTTCTCCAAAACCAGCTGATAGTCATAAATATTGAGCGGCTCTTCCAAAACTGACGCACGCCACGCTGTGTCAAACGGCATGTTGTCCACCGGCACCTGTTCTAACT
>JAJXRJ010000054.1 GCA_021629085.1 Oscillospiraceae bacterium
ATAGGGAATGATAAAATAAAAATCCTCCGCTGTAAAAGGAATTTTGCAGCGGAGGATTTTTTAGCCATTTTTTCCAAAAAATAAGAATAATTTTATGAAAAAACAACGAAATATCAATCGGACTATTGAAAGTTTTATACAAATGATTTAATATAAAACTATAAAAATTTGTCATATTTTTCCAAAAAAGGGGGAAGAAAGATGCGGGAAAAGCTGTGTATATGGCTTGCAGCTTTGATGGTATTGTGCACAGTGAACGCACAAACGGCCTGGGCGGCGCCGGCAGTCGACGACGTTTCGGCCTATCTCTTAGCTGCGAGCGATGCACAAAGCGGCGAAAAGGTGGCGCGGCTGGAATTAGAACTGCAGGAAAATGAAATATTTAGTGTTGTCCCCTATTTTACCCACTACCGGAATTTTGCGGGGAAAACCTTTGTGGTCCGGTATGACGGCGCGAGCGCAGTGTGCTTTGACTATGCAGTGCAAGGCGGGCTGGGGCGGAATTTTGAAGTGCCTGTCACGGTGGGGAACTACACCATTACGGCTATGGAACCGGGCTATTTAGAGTTTACCATGAATGGTATCCAGATTCCCAGCGGAAAAGCGTGGACAGGGATTGCAAGTATTTTAAAATTTGCAGCCAAAAAAAAGACCTGCATATTTGAAATGTATCAAAAAAATGATGCGGGAATCCGCGGCTTTACGGCAGAGTTTGCAGTAGAACGCGGTACGCGAAGCGCAACGCTGGACGGGACTTATGAAGGGGGCGGAACAATTCAGGCCGCGGTTCGAAATGCCGTAGGCGAAGTAGTGCATACGGAGGAATTTAGCGTGGGTGCAAAATTTTCCCACTCCTTCTCCCTGCCTGAAACCTTGCCAAGTGGAAAGTATGATGTGATAGTGACGGCGGACAATGCGCTGTCTGTACATCAACCATTTTTCTACGACACGCCGCCTGCCCAAGGTGCAGCATCTATTACGGCAGTGGCGGGTATCAACACCAACAAAATCACAGTGTATGGCCAGCACAGCCGTGAACAAAAGGCCGTTATGACACTGGTGGCGGCAGCAGAAGATGGCACGCTGGTGCATATCGGCCAGGTGCAGACCATGGCAGATGGGAAATATACGACGAGTTTTCAAATGCCGGAATCTGCCCCAAGCGGCACCTATACCATCTGGGTTGGCGGACAGGACGTAGCAAACCGGCAGATGTGTACGGTAAACTATACAAAGCTTTTGCCAAATGAGATTACGGCAAATGTGAGTGTGGAGGAAAACTGTGTGACCGTGGCGGGAAGCATCAGCGGTGCAGACAGAAGCTGGGCGACGCTTTCGCTGACCGACCGGTTTGGGAATAACGTTTATTACAACCAGGTAAAGACCGAACTGAACGGAAGCTATCTCCACAGCTTTTACATGCCGGAAAATGCAGAACCGGGCATGTATACGTTAAAGGTAGGCGGATCGTATGTGCCAATGCCTGTGGTGCTTGCTTTTGATTACAGCTATGACAGCAAGGCAATCACCCTTACGGCAGATGTGCACGTGAGCGGGGAGCAAATCCTGGTTTCGGGAAGCCTTGCAAACATTGAGAAAAACAAAGTAACGCTGTTTGTACGCGACGGGGAGGGGAATTTGGTATATGCAAATCAGACAAGCAGTGAACTTGGCGATTTCTCATTTGTATTCCGGCTTCCGCAAGATGCGGAGAGCGGGACTTATACGGTATATGTGGGCGGGCAATATATTGACGAGCCAATCATAGAGATCTTTGACTACACTGCGCCGGTTTATGAGCCGAATACAGAAGCTATGACACAAGAGGGACAGGCGGGGACCGGCACGCCTCCGACACCGGCGGAGCCAGATTTAGAAGAAACAGAAACACCGATGGAGGACGGCGATGTGCAGCCAGAGCAGGAAGACGGTAAATTGCAGGAAACGCCTGGGCAGGGCACAGAGATAGGATCGGAAGCACAGCCAACGACAGAAACGATAAAAGGAGAATCAAAATGAAAAAATGGATTGCTTGTTTTGTGATATTGACCATTACACTTTGTACACTGCCTGTAGCGCAGGCGCAGATTATGATTACAAATCTAGTGTATTCAGCGGATTTCGATCGGACGACGCCAGCCTTTGAAATTGGCGGCGCAGGAGATGGACGATGGTACGATATTACAAAATCAATTTATCATTCGGCGCCATCTTCCTTTTATATGGATGGCCGTTTGGAAACCAATTCGCGGATTAAATTTAAACAAGTGTTAAAAAATGGGACGCTGACAGAAACTGATATTGGACGAAAATTTAAAATTACTTGTTGGCTGTATGTACCCTCTTCTGCCCTTCCTTTAAATGGGACAACTGCGACCATCCGGGTTGGAATGTTTGGAAGCGGGGAATTTCAAACCGTACCGCAGGTACATAAGGCAATCACTATGCCAGGCAATCAATGGACACAGGTATCATTTGACTTTACTATTAACGCAGAAACAGTGGAAAACGAAGTGAATATGCTGGGATTTGATCAGCAGACCAATTATGAGTTTATTCCCTGCTTATATATTGATGATATTTTAGTAGAGGAATATATACCAGCGGCAACCGGCGGTGAATTTACATTTGATAGCTATGATTTGTCAAATCCGACCGCTGCAGGCAGCTATATGGGTGACTTGAGTTATACCAACACAGTGACGTATGGAAACTCAGGACGGTCACTTAAAATCCCGGATCGAACCTACGACTATAACCGTATTAAATTCCAAAAGGCATTTTCCAATGAAGGGAAGCTCACAAAGCGGGACTTGGGAAAGACCTTCCGGATTTCTTGCATGGTCTACTTGGATGATTTTTATGTGATTGACCCCACAACACATGCAATTACATCCACGCCAAGCAACGATGGAGTGACAAAAGTATATTTTGGGATCTATGGCAATTCTGGTGGCGGCAGTTCTTCTGGTGAAATAGAAAGGCATGCATTCACTGTGCCCAAGCAAACGTGGACACAGCTTGATTTTATCTATACAATCGAAGAACACGATGTGGTGAATTACGAGTATGCAGCAGTAGGGATCGATCAGGCATTCCCAACAAGCGATGGCATCCCCGGCGCAAAGACCATGTATGTGGACGATTTAAAGGTGGAACCGGCCATGTCATATGTGGATCTGCATATTGAAAATGAAGGAAACCAGTATACGGCGACGGCAGACGTGTATTATACCACCACCTATGCAGAGCAAACCCTGTTTGTACTCCTTGCAGAGTATGACGCGCAAGGGATTATGGTCAATTACAGCATGTCGGAAATTGCCACATTTGATGCAGATACCCTGTATCCATATTACGGCGCGGCCCAGGCAACGCTTACGGTGAGCAATCCGGAACATACGGTGACTGCATTTGCGTGGAACTCGGAAGAGGAGATGAACCCGTATACGCTTCCAGTCACCTGTACGGCGGCAGAGTAAGGGGGAGGTTTTTATGAATGGGAGAGGGAAACTGGCATCACTCATTGCCGTTACCATGCTTTCGGCGTGCAGTGCAGGCATTGCAGCGGCGTTGGATAAGCAGGAGCAGATACAGAGCGTGGCCAATATGGAAGCGGCTGTGGCACAGAAGGTGCAGGCATTTTCGGCAAACAGTGCGGCGGTAGTGGAGAGAAATAGTGCAAAAATCCGTTCTTATGCGCAAAAGTATGCACAGATAACACCAGAGGCGTATGAAAGCGTTTTGTCCTACGCTTCCTTTTTGGCGGAGGAAAATTTGAGTACAGAAGAGCTTGCCTATATAGATGGCTTGCTTGCAGACGGAACGCCAATCGCGCTTGTACAGTCGGTATACCGGTTTTGGAAGACCACCAATGAGCCATTATCCATGCTGGGACAGCTGTGTGAAATGCAGTATACCGTGTGGGGAAACAACTGGATTGAGAATGCGTTTAACAAACTGACAAACGACAAATGCGGTATGATCGAGACGCGCGAAGAACTCGAGTCGTATTACGACCGTGGGATGACCTATGACGATGTGTACACCGCGAATATTTTGTGCCGGAAGGGCGTCTTTACCATTCATGAAATTTTGGAAAAACGGATTACGGGAGAGGGCTGGGATACCATTTTGGCGCAAATTGAAAATGGCGGCGCTGTAAATTTAACGATGAATCCAGCGCTTCCGGCGGCGGGGAATCTTTCAGGCAGCACCTATCTAAAAGCAATGGAATACGGTGTGGAGATACCAACGCATCTGCAAGAGGAAGCGGCGGCGGAAAGCCTTCAAACATTAGAAACACAGCGCAGAGAAGCGGCATACGAAGCGGCAAACGCCCAGCTTGCCGCGCTCAATTTGGTTCCGGCGTCAGAAACGCTGCAAGCAGAGGCCGAGCAAAGGGAAGCAGCGCTTTTGCAGGCGCGGGAAAACGGGCTGGATGAACGGGAAATCCGGCTGCTGGAAGGGCGTGGATGTAACAGCGCCCAGATTTTAGAGATATCCACATATTTGATGAACAACAGTGATATGAGCATTACGGAAGCACAAAGAACAGTGCAGGAGGGGAGTACTGGGAATGGAGCGTAAGTGGAAAGATATCACAATAATCGGCATGGCAGTGATCATGCTTTGGGGGATCAAGGTATCTGCAAGCACATCCGACACGCTGGAAGGGGAAATAATGGAAAACTCCATGAAGGCAGCGTTTGGGAGTACGTACAGCGCACCAGCCACCCTGCAGAACGAAGGGCATGTGGATACAGGGAGCGGGGATTTTTCAGTGCAAGAAACAGACCTGGTAATTGCGGGGAAAAACGGGCTGGATGTGCCGGTGGTGCGGCGGTTTAGCAGCACCAAAACAAAAGCGGGCTCTTTTATATACAACCCCGATCCTGAGGAAATAATACGTGGCATAAAGTCAAATGCGCTGTGGTATACCTATGAGGAAGAGGGGGAGGAGAAAGAAGTCCTGATTGCGCAAGGAAGCAAGCTGAGTGCGATGCAGGCAGACGACACGTTCCGGGGGTATATGCCGCAGCGCGGGGGTGAAAAATATGATATTAATGGTACAGCATATTATACTTCAGGCCAATTATACAATAGGGAAGGGGAAGTGATATTTACCAAAAAACAGGGGGAGCCACCGGTAGAGCTGGAAGAACGAAATGATTTCGATTACTATTTTGAAAGTATGTTTATGGAGGATTTTTCGGTAGAGCTGGGGATAGGCTGGGAATTGGCAAAGCCGAACCTGGTATTTCCAGATAGGGTATATATGGGAAAAGACGATTACGATACGGCAAATGGGACATTTCAGACAGAAACGGGAGAAGTATATGATGTACATTTAGAAGTGGAGCATACCGAAGATAACCGGAAGAAATTTTATGAGGCGTATGTGTGGGATGCAGACAGCGAGGGCAGAGGGAGCTATGTGCTGGCGTTTGCAGACCCGGAGGATGTCCGGAACACGGTGCATCATGAGGCAGGGAATTTTGACTACAACCTGACCATAACACATAAGGATGGGAAAACATACTATTTTACAAGTAATGCACGTTATGAAGGAATCCGCTGCCTGGGCATATCGAACCGGGAAGGGAATGTGATTGTATACAACGCGGACGGGACGATTACCGACACGTATGGGAATGTGATAAGCATGCAGAACAAGCAGGTGACGGTGAACGGCGAGGCAGTATTGAAATATGAGCTGGAGACGATAAACGATAACACGCTGGACCCATATGGGCATTATGAGGAAGATAATAGATATGTATTCCGGGTGCTGAAAAAAGAAGGGCCGGGCGACATAGCAGATACGCCGAATGTGACAGAGTATGAAATCCGGCAGAGCTTCTGGTCGAGCAAGATGTTTGGCGGGGATTTATACACAACCTATGTACCGGAAAAAATTACATATCCGACGGGAGTGACAACAGAGTATACATACACAACGGTGGAAGACTATATCTTGTATCCGGAATTTAATGTAAATGATGTCAAGGGAGAGAAAGAGGTCATCGCAGGCCGGAAGGATACCGAGGGGGAAACCGTAAAAGAAGAGTATACGTATACGTATTTCCCCGAGAACAAAAGGATCGGCCGGCAAAGGCATTGGTATACAAAGAACGAGAAGACGCAAATCAAGCGGCTGTCAGACAACCAGCAGATAACGCAGATATTTGACGATTACGACAGGAAGACAGAAGAAACAGTGGAAACAATGAACAAGAAAGTCAAATATACGTATTCTGGGACCAGGCGCGACGAGCCGGTGGATGTGCAGACGGTGAGCATGGGTAACAACCATGAAACGAAAGTGAACTATAATTACGACATATACAGGAACTTAACATTTGAAAAGAACGGGGATTCCTGTGTGGTGTATACGTATGACACGGAATACTTTAACCTGCCGCTGACAGAGGCGCATGAGAAGGACGCAAATACGCGGGTATTGACGGAAAACACACTGACAGAAGACCACCGGCACATAGCAGAGCAGCGGGTGTATGAGGAGGACAAAGAGAGCGGGGAAAAGACGCTTAAACGGATTGATACATACACGTACACAACAGACGGGGAAGTGGCATCGCAGACCACAAAATCGCCGGCGGGGGAAGTGGTGGCATCAACGTCGTACAGCTATGAAGACCCCACGGCGCAAAACGGGCGGCTGCGGACCGTAACGCAAACGACAGCGGGCCTAATTGACGCGGACGGGAACGCGGCGGCAGACATCGTGCACAAGACAAAAACGGACATCTATGGGAACGTGGTGTACACAAAAGACGCAAACGGGAATGAAACGACGTACACGTACGACCTGCTGGGACGTCAAACCGGGCAGACAAACGCGGACGGGAGTACGGCAAGCATCGCCTATGACACGCAAAACAACACAGTGACAGTGACAGACGGGCGCGGAGTGCAGATGAAATATGAATATGACGGGTGGGGGAACCAGACAAAAACGTATGTAAAACGCGGGGGGCAGTATGCCCTGCTGGAAGAACAGACGTATGATGGGATAAACCGGCCGGAAAAGCTGATCCAGTACTGGACAGAGGAGGAGCAGTATACGCAGACACAAAGCTATGACAAGCTGGACCGGATCATAAGCCAGAAGATCACAGACAAAGCGGGTGCAACGTTAAAGCACACGCAGTACAGCTATAGCTATGGGGAAGACAGCAATGCGCGGCTGACCATCACCACGACACAACAGACAGACGGAAAAGACGGGTATACGCCGGCGGTGGTGAAAAGCGTGAGCGACTACCGAGGGAATGAGATAGAGCGGCGGTATACGTCCGGTGGGCAAACCATCACGGAAGAAAAGACGTACGACTATGTGGGGAACGTGGTTACAGTAACGGACGGGAACGGGAACGAGACGGCGTACGAATATGACTATGCAAACCAGGTGGTAAAGGTGACAGACGCGCTGGGGAACACGGCGGAAACGGCGTACAACGTGCTGGGGAACGTGATTGCGGCAACAGATTACCTGGGAAATGAAACGACGTATACATACGACAAAGCGGGGCGGCAGATCAAGGTGGAGGCGCCGTTTGACGGGACGAACCGTGCGGAGACAAAAACATATTACGACGCAAATGGGAATGTGACAAAGCAGAAGACGAAATCCAGCATGCCGGGAGAGACGGCGGCATACACAACGGTGGAAACGGTGTATGACGCAATGAACCGGCCGGTGGCGGCAATCACACACCCGAGCGAAGAACGTGCGGAAGTGACGCAGTACGAGTATGATGCGAACGGGAATGTGACAAAGCAGGTTACAGGGCTTACGGCAGTGGCAGAGGAAGGGATTCCGGACGAAGCAAGCGTGACAACGTATGAATATGACGAACTGAACCGGAATATCAAGACGACAGACGCGCTGGGGCAGAGCGAGGAATTCGTCTATGACAACTATGGGCATGTGCAGAAGAAGACAGACAAGAACGGGAAAACGACGACGTACCGGTACAGTGTGTATGGCGGCGTGGCATCGGTGCGGACAGAGGAAATGGAGAACCTGTACACATACAACCAGCTGGGGCTAGTGACAAAGATGGAAGACAGCACAGGGGAGACAACGTATGAATATGACGGCTACGGCCGGCTTAAGAAGGAAAGCAAGGGAAACATCACGAAAGAGTATACCTATGACAACAATGGGAACCGGACAAGCTTTACGCTCAAAGACGGGAACAGCACGGCCATTGGGGCAAGCTATACGTATGACGGGTTAAACCGGCTGACGGGAGTGACGGAAGGCGGGGAGACAACGGGGTATACGTATGATGCAAACGGGCGGCTCACAGCGAGCACGACCGGGGAAAGCAGTGTCGGGTATACATACAACGCTGGAGGGCTATTGACAGGCCAGACAGACAGCGCACTGGGGGTGACGTATGGAGCAAGCTACAGCCTGGACGGGCAGAAGCGGCAGGTGACAGAGACGGGCAAGCAAGCGGTGAATTATACGTACGACGGATCAGGGAAGCTGGTAAAGGAAGAGGAAGAAGGCGGGTATGCGATTGCATACACGTATGACAACCGGCAGAACCTCACGAAGAAGGAGAAGACGGAAGGGAGTGCGGCAGAGAGCACAACGTATGAATATGACAAAAACAACCGGCTGACCGAAGAACGGACACTTTCAGGAGGGAAGGAACGGATTACGTCGTATGGGTACGACGCCAACGGGAATCTGACGTATCGTGTACACAGCGAGCTGGAGAGCGCTTCTGACACCACGCCGGGGCTTGGGCTGAGCAAAGATGCAGAAGCACTGGTGGAGATGTATGCATATGATGGATTGAACCGTCTGACCAGGGCAATGAAGGATGGGCAGACGGCAGAGTATACGTATGACGGGAACAACTTAAGGCAGAGCAAAAC
>JAJXRJ010000079.1 GCA_021629085.1 Oscillospiraceae bacterium
GACGCACGCCACGCTGTGTCAAACGGCATGTTGTCCACCGGCACCTGTTCTAACTTGCCATATTTTTCACCGGAAACGCTTGCTGCCATTAAATCATCCTGATTTACAACAACCCGGCCTTCCGGCAGTGCGGCAAACATTTCTTCCGGCGTTTTGGTGTTTATTTCTTTCTCTTCAAATTCACGCGGATAGAAAATGAGGTCGTCATAACTTTTTCCAGTCTGTTCTGCAATGGGAACCGGCCGTCTGCCTTCTTTTGCATCAGAAATTTGAAGGAATGATGCGCCGCCGTCCGCCCCCTCTTCGACAATTTCAATGTCGTCAATATAAAGGGTTGGTGCCGGAGCGACGGTTTTGGGCCGCTGGTCAATGCCAACCTGCGTTATAATTTCGTCTTCGTGTTTATAGGTAAACGCAAGCTGCGTCCATTTGCCCTGCGGCACATCCACTGCCACAGATTGAATCGGCTCATACGCATATGTGGAATTTTGCGGGCCATATGCGCCGATGGAAGCCTTTTGCGCTGGGCCATCAGCCGAATATACCCAGGCGGAAATTGTGAACGTTTTGCCAATATCTGCTGCTGAAAATACATTGTCAAATTTTACACGATAATCCGCCTTTTCGCGGTTTGCCATTTTTAGACTTTTTCCACTGCCAGTCGTATGGTCTTGCTCAGTTGAGAGTGATACATTTTCCGGCTGATACGCTGCCCCCATGACAAAATCCTTTTTTTCTTCAAATGTATCACGATCGTCAAAAATATAACGAACCACTTTCCCGGCGCTATCACTAACAAGCACAGTCTGTGCAGCATCATCCCATTCCACCTTTGCGCCGAGAGACTCGGAAATAAAGCGGATGGGCACCATAGTGCGGTCATTTATTAACCGTGCGGGCACATCCAGCGTGATGGGCTGCCCGTTTACCTGTGCGCTGGTATCGCCAATTTTTAAAACCACAGTCGTACCGTCCTTTTGGCCGGACACCGTTTCAGTGGCTTCTTCCCACGCTACCGTTGCGCCAAGCGCTTCAAAAATACCGCGCATGGGCACCAATACCCGATCATTTTCCATAACAGGCATCTGGTCAAAGCTCTTTTCTACGCCGTTAATCTTTACTAAAATCGTTTGGTCGGCAAGCACAAAGCCTGTGCTGTTGAATGCAAACGTCGCAGCAAGCACAACAGTTAGTAACATAGCAGTAACTCTTCTCATTAATTCCCTCCGTTTTATCATCATTCCCAAAAAACAACAGAAAGCTCCCGGGGGATCCCGGGAACTTTCTGCACATTACCAATATTAGTCTAAGGTGATTGTGATGGTGTTGTCTTGACCTTTGTAGCATTTTGCTTCCACAGTTTTGGTCTGGCCGTTTGCAGTTACAGTGATGTCATAATCGCCGTAATAGCCGCTGACGGTATATTTGCCGTCTGCATCGGTTGTGCCACTTTCCTGTGTCCACCACTTGTTGTAAACCAAGTCGAGGAATTGTTTGCCTGACTCTTTTAAATTCCAGTTCTCATCAAAGATAGGAGCGTTTTTGAGCCAGTGTGAACCAGAGTAAAAGCCCCACATGAGGAAACCGTTAATGCTTTCGTGGCTGAAA
>JAJXRJ010000080.1 GCA_021629085.1 Oscillospiraceae bacterium
AACAAACATCCCCGCATAGAGTAATGCGGGGATGTTTGTTATAGATTGACGTTTGGCAGGGTGGCAAACCCTTTTTCCAAATCTTCGTCTGTGGGCACATAATCTGTCATTTGGCCACTGTTGTAAGCCATGTAGGCTGACATGTCGAAATATCCTGTGCCGGTCAGGCCAAAGACAATGGTTTTGTCCTCGCCCGTTTCCTTGCACCGCAGCGCTTCGTCAATGGCCACGCGGATTGCATGGGAGGACTCTGGCGCCGGGAGCGTTCCTTCCGTGCGGGCAAACAGGGAAGCCGCTTCAAATACCTTACTCTGTTCCACAGCCGTTGCCCGGATGTATCCGTCGTGATAGAGCTTGGATATGATGGGAGACATGCCGTGATAGCGCAGGCCGCCCGCATGGTTGGGAGAGGGCATAAAGCCGCTGCCCAGGGTATACATCCGCATAAGCGGCGTGGTCTTCCCGGTATCCCCAAAGTCAAACGCATATTTGCCGCGGGTAAGCGACGGACAGGACGCCGGTTCCACCGCAAGAAAGTCAATGTTATTTTTGCCCTCCAGCTTGTCGGACATAAACGGGGAAATGAGGCCGCCCAAGTTGGATCCGCCGCCTGCACAGCCAATGATCATGTCTGGCTTGATATCATATTTATCCAGCGCCGCTTTGGTTTCCTGTCCAATAATAGTTTGGTGGAGCAGTACATGGTTGAGCACGCTGCCCAGCACATAACGGCAGTTCGGGTCTTTTAACGATACCTCCATGGCTTCGGAAATCGCGCATCCCAACGAACCGCCGGTGCCGGGGCTCTCTTTTAAAATGCGCCGTCCCACCTCTGTTGTATCAGAAGGGGAGGGGATTACTTTTGCGCCGTAGGTTTCAATAACTGCCTTGCGGTAGGGCTTTTGTTCGGCGGAAACCTTTACCATATACACGGTTAAGTCCATGCCAAAAAAGGCGCACGCCATAGCAAGTGCGGTACCCCATTGACCCGCGCCCGTTTCAGTAGTCAGACTTGTTAAGCCCTGCTGTTTTGCGTAATACACCTGTGCTGCTGCAGAATTGAGTTTATGGGAGCCAGAGGTGTTGGTGCCTTCAAATTTGTAATAAATTTTTGCCGGTGTGCCAAGCTGTTTTTCTAAATTGTAGGCCCGCACCAGCGGTGAGGGACGGTACATTTTGTAAAAATCTAAAATCCCCTGCGGGATATCAATGTATTTGTCGGTGACATTGAGCTCTTGTGCAATCAGTTCGTCGCAAAACACCGGCTTTAAGTCATCCGCTGTGCAGGGCTTTAAGGTGGCGGGATGAATAAACGGGTCGGGCAGCTCTTTCATACTTGCCCGTACATTGTGCCATTTTTTTGGCATCTCGTCTTCGCTTAAATAAATTTTGTAGGGGATGTTTGCCATAGTAAATCGCTTCCTTTCATTGATAAGAGGCTTTTTGGCAATAAAAAAACCTCTGTTCGATCGATTCGCAGAGGGTAACGATTGTTATTTTAAGATTATTGGAAGTATAAAAACTCATCTAAAACTCATCTCATCTACTCTCTACTTGGAAAATATTATACAGAACAAATATGTTC
>JAJXRJ010000001.1 GCA_021629085.1 Oscillospiraceae bacterium
TGTATTTTTATTATATACCCGTTTGGAGGTTTACACAATCTTTGAAATAGTCTCTCTGCTTTCGCTTTTTTAAAGCACTTTGCTTAAAAACAATTTTGTCCGCGCGTTTTGCGGATTTTGAAAAATCTGTTCCGGCGTACCTTCTTCCATCACGATGCCCTCGTCCATAAATAGAACCCGGTCGCCCACTTCCCGTGCAAATCCCATTTCGTGCGTGACAACCACCATGGTCATGCCTGCTTCTGCCAAACTTTTCATAACATCCAGCACTTCGCCTACCATTTCAGGGTCCAGTGCGGATGTAGGTTCGTCAAACAGCATGATATCAGGCTCTAAACACAGCGCACGCGCAATGGCAACCCGTTGCTTCTGCCCACCGGAAAGCTGGGCTGGATATGCATTTGCCTTGTCTTCTAGCCCTACGCGCTTTAAAAGTTCCATAGCCTTGGCTTCCGCCTGCTCACGGGACAATTTTTTCAGCTTCACAGGTGCCAATGTTAGGTTTTTCAAAACAGTCAAGTGCCCAAACAGATTGAACTGCTGAAACACCATGCCCATTTTTTGCCGCATTTTATCCACATCACATGCCTTATCCGTGATGTCGGTCCCCTCTATGGTAATTGTCCCCTTAGTTGGAATTTCCAAAAGGTTTAAACAGCGCAAAAATGTGCTTTTGCCCGATCCGGACGGTCCAATGACCACCACCACTTCGCCGGGCTTGATGTGCTGGTCAATGCCTTTTAGCACTTCTAAGCTGCCATAATATTTGTGCAGGTTTTTAACGTAAATCACTCTTGCGCAGCCTCCTTTCCAGCAGGCCAAACAACTTGGCCAGTGACAGCGTCAGGCAAAGATAAATAATTGCCACAATGATAAGCGGTGTCCAGGCGTCGTAAGTCGCCGCGCGGATTTGGTCACCCGCCTTGGTAAGGTCAATAAGCGCAATGTATCCGACAATCGCCGTTTCTTTTAGCAGTACGATAAACTCACTGGTATACGTGGGTAAAATGTTTTTTACGGCCTGCGGCAAAATGATGGAAAACATGGTTTGCCAATGGTTTAGCCCCAGCGATCGCCCGGCTTCCATCTGTCCGCTATCCACCGACAAAATGCCTGCACGGATAATTTCTGCAATATATGCGCCGCTGTTGATCCCAAATGCAATGGACGCAATGACAATTTTATTTAAATTGACCGATCCGAAAATGCCGTAATAAATGATAAGCAACTGTACAACTGTCGGCGTCCCACGGATAACCTCCACATAGACGTTCCCCACTGTGCGCAGAAATTTATTCCTGGACAGCTTGCACAAGCACGCTGCCACGCCAATGACCGTACCGATGACAATCGCAATCAGCGTGATAATGATCGTGGTGCCAAGGCCCTCTAAAATCATTTTCCAGCGATCTTCTAAAATGACCGCATCGTACAGATGTACACCAATATTGTGAAAGAAAAACCAGAACTGTGTGGACAGCCACTGGAAAAATTGTGCCAAACCGTTCACTTCCCTTTTTCTTTTGCAAAACAGCAAAATCGGCGGGGAAAGTCACCCCCGCCGTCAATGCCTGCAAATTATTTTTTGACAACGACAACCTGTTTGGCCGTAAAATAGGTGTCAGAAAAATCTACATTTTTGAGCCGCTCTTCATCCACTGTCATTCCGGCAATACCCATATCCACTTTGCCAGACTGCACAGCCGCAATAATGCCGCCAAAGTCCATGTCTTCCACTTCTAGTGTTGCACCCATGTCAGCTGCAATTTGCTCTGCCATGGAAACGTCAAATCCAACCACCTCAGTGCCTTCCCTAAATTCAAACGGCGCAAAGTCAGCATTTGTGCCCATTACCAGCTTTTTATCTGTCGTCGCTGCAGGAACCTCAGGCAGGGTTGCAGTTTCATCTTCCGCAATATACACTGCGGAAATTTTATCCAGTGTGCCGTCTTCTTTCATCCGTTTGATGCTGGCGTTAATACTGTCCAGAAGCTCTTGGTTGCCCTTTTTCACAGCAATTGCATATTCTTCCGAAGTAAGATCCATGTCAAGGATTTTTACTTTATCGCGTTTTTCAACTGCCTTCTGCGAAGGGAGTTCATCCCAAATTACACAGTCCAATTTGCCGTTTTCCAAGTCAATCAGAGCGTCAACGCCTTTTTTATAGCTGCTCACCTTTGCATTTTTCACTGTTTTTTGCGCATATGTATCTCCGGTTGTGCCCTCTTGCGTCCCGATACGCAGGCCGTCCAAATCTGCCGGTGTTTTAATTTCCAGCTTTTGTTCCGGTTCGCTGCTGGTATCCGTGTTGCCACAGCCGGCAAACACACCGCACGCAAGCATAGCAGCCATTAAGACGCACAGAAACTTTTTCATAAAAATTACCCCTTCATCAAATAATATGGACACTTTCGTCCTAACATATGGTATAATTATACCACGCGCCCTGCATAAAAGCAAGCATTATTTACATGCTTTTAAGCTGGCGCAAAAACTGAAATACCCGCGGCTGATTTCCCGTAATCTTTTCATGCCCGAAATCTGGGTAAATGAGATGCTTTTTTTTGCAGGTAAGCTTATTATAAATGGCAAACTGTGTGGAGGCCGGGCAAGTTGTGTCCATTAAACAGGTGGTCATTTGCACTTCTGCCCGGATGCGCTTTGCAAAATTTTGCACGTCCACATAACCAAGCTTGGTAAATATTTCTTCTTCCCGTTCATGCAGCGGATCGTAATTGCGGAAATAATCCCGCACTTCCTTGTAAGCGCCGTTACACTGATCCATCTGCCAAACCCGTTTATAGTCGGAAAGGAAGGGATAAATGGGTGCCGCAAGTTTGATGTCGGGCACCAGCGCCGCACACGCAACGCTCAGCCCCCCGCCCTGTGACCCGCCGGTCACCGCAACGCGGGTTTCATCCGTTTCGGGCAGCGATTTTACAACCTTCGCAAGCATTGCGGTGTCTAAAAACACCTGTACGTACGGCATATCTTCTACCGGTCCTTCCAGGCCGCGGATAAAATAGTTGTGAAACGCACTGCCGCTCACCCGCTCGACCATTTCAGAACAGCCGTTCTGCCCCCGGCAGTCCATTTCTGCTACACAAAAGCCCTCCGCCACATAGTGCAAATTGCTAGTCCACTCTTCGCTTGCGCATGCATAGCCGTGAAATTTGAGCAAAATGGGAGACTTTTCCTTTGCGTGTTTGGGACGCCAATATTTTGCGTGTACCTTTGCCCCCTTTGTGCCGATAAAATATAAGTCCAGGCACTCGGCAAACGCGGTTTCAAATCCGCTGTCTTTTAGCGTATACTGCAATTCTAATTTATCAAGATCACAAAGCATCCCATCCCATACAGCGTCAAAATCTGCTGGGCACGGGGTAATCCCCTGATATTTTTGCAGTTTTTCAATCGGCATATCCACAACAGGCATGCTTAACACTCCCAATATTCAAATTTTTTACTCTTTCGCTATTTTACCACAGGCAAATCGTTTTTGCAATATTCTTTTTCGATTTTATGTAAAAAACAGAGGGCCAGCTGACCCTCTGTTTTTTATTGCCGAAGCAATTATTTGATGATGATGATATCCTTCACTTCGTCTTTGTAAACTCTTACAAACACTCTTTCCGGATCTGCATCGTCATATTTCTGAATGTCACCAGCGTCGCCGATGGTAACCTGGTTGCTGTTCTTAGTGGTATCTACGCGGTAGATATTCGCTGTGCCGATTGCGAAGTTCATCACATCGCCATCGTTTACCGAAAGGTTGAAGGAGGTGGGGAATTTCTTCTCCACTTTACCGTAGTAGGTCACGGAATCCTCAGAGATTTCGGTGGTCGCTTCGGTATCTTTTGCGGAGATATCGAACAGAACCGTCACTTTTTCAATCTGGCCTTTGATATTGGTTTTCACCTGGATGATATCGCCCTGCTGAAGTGCAACTTCTTCAACTTCAGCTTCTTCCTCATCATCGTGTGCTACAACCTGCTGTTTTACCAAAATGCCAGTCTCTTCGGTGGTGTAGGTCACGGTTTTGCCGCCCTGCACTGCGTAGAGTTTTTCAATATCCATGCCGTCTTCGTCTTTGACCTGGGTGATTCTATCGACAACCAGTACATCGGAAGCTTCGTCCGCTTCGCCGGTGGAGCTGGTTACGATGATAACGCCTGCGGTCAGGTCTTCTTGCATATCAAAGACAACTACGTTGTAGGTGTCGTCGTTGACAAAGAAGCTCAAATCACGCACGGAGTAATCGGTGGTATCGGTTTTACCGGTCGGAATATCAAACACGACAGTTTCGTCGGTTACAGTTACGGATTTGCCGTCTTTGACCAGCTTATTGGAAGCGGATTTGAACACTGCATCGTCAAGCGTCAAGTTCTTGGAGAAGTTATCCTCGTCGATATTGCCGCTGGTATCGGTTGCGGTGTTGATTCTGTGCACATTGCCGTCAGAATTCACTTCAAAGGTGATAAGCTGTGCAGTCTGGCCGATTGCGCTCAGCGCCTCGTCCGGCGTCATGTTGCTCTTGCCGTTCACTCTGATTTTGGTCGCAGTCTTTAACAGCTTGCGCTCGCCGTCTTTGGTGAACAGTTCCAGCTCCAGCGCTTTCTCAATGCCAGCCGCTTTCTGGATGGTGTTGAGGTAAGCGTAGTTGGTGCTGATGGTTGCATCTGCATCTACTGCAGCGATTTTGCCCTGTACGTCGAGGTAGAAGGTACCTTCGTCGTTTAGGTCAATGCTGTTTGCATAGTTGCTCGCAATGCGGTAGCCCTGACCGTCGATATACACTTTCTCATCGTCTTTCTCAGTAACTTTACCAGTTACTTTCTCGTTGGAAACTTCAATATAGATGAAGTCCTCGTCTTTACTCTGGGTAACCGTCAAAACGTCCCACTCGCTTAAGTCAGACAGGTTAATGAACTCGCTGCCTTTTGCGATAGAGAAGGTGAGGTTGGTGTCTTCGGGGTCAAGCACTAAGGTTTTCTGACCGTATTTGTCAACAATTTTGTGGGTGTTTTCATACACTTCTTCCACAACGTAGTTGACGGTTTCATTTACGAATACGATGTCGTATTCGCCGTTGCTGTCGCTGTCAAGAACGGTAATCGAGCCAGAGGAAATCATTTTGAAATCGTCAAAGGAACCAGCTTTGCCGTTGTACATCACTTTTGCATCCGTTGCAATGGTGAGTTTTTTCGGGTTGCGGTCGTTTTCTTTGTCAACCCAGTATCTGAGCACTTTGGAATCTTCTTCGTTGACAATTTCTTCGATATCGTCTGCATCCACTTTCACGGAATCGTTCAGGCCATCAACCGGTCTTGCAAGCAGCAGAATCTTTTCGCCGCTGTTGTTTTCCCGGATATACGCATCCACGTTAAAGCCCAGAATTTCTCTTACATCTGCTTCACCAATCGAATAAATTTTGTCGTCAATCTGAATCTGATCGTCTCTTAAGTTGCTGTCGCCATTGATTGCAGAAGTGCCAACCGCCAACACCTGACCGGTGATTTTATCCACTTCTAAATACTCTTTCAACAACGTTTTGTCAACAACTTCATAACTGATATTATTGCCAAAGCCAACCTGCTCCATGAGCTTAATGGTCATTGCATTGAATACGATTCTAGCAACGTCGCCTCTGTTAATGCCATCGTCCGCATTGCCGGGAACGCCTTTGGTCAGGCCGATGTTAGAAGCGGTTACCAGGTAACCAGTGGGAAATCCGCCTTTGGAAAGCGCCTGCGGCTCGTAGCCCAGCGCACGCACCATGATGGTTACAAACTCTGCATAGGAAATGGTGTCGTCCGGACGGAAGGTTCCGACATCGTCACCAACTACCAGGTTCTGGTTGGTTGCCACGTTGATAAATCCGTTTGCCCAGTGGTTTTCTACCACATCAGGATATTTGGTGGGGCCGTTCGAGGTGTCTGCAACACTTTGCAGGCCCAGAGCGGAAATTGCAACTCTTGCACCTTCGGAACGAATAATGGTATCTTCCGGTCTGAATGAACCGGTTTCTTTATCGCCGACCATAATGTCTAACACGCCGAGTAATTGTGCAGCTTCTTCATATTCTGTTCCGATTACGTCACTGGGAACTGCTGCAAAAACGGAAGTCGCCATCACCGTCAGAAGCATCGTTGCCGATACGAGCGCTGAGATGAGTTTTTTGAATCTTAACATCTATCTTCCTCCTTATAATATTTGTCCGCAAAGTGTATTTGCGAACCCCCTAAATGCATTAGGTCAACCAACCCGCGAACCCGGCGTTTGGATTAGGTTGCGGTGTTATGTCAACCACTGTGTATATGATACAATATATCTACTAAGATATCAAGTATCAATATATGGCAATCTATCCGCGGGCTGGAAGACGGCATTTAGGCGCATTTTAGATTGACAACGGGGCATTGCAATGGTACAATCAAGCTGAAAGTCAACTCTATATAGAAGGAAGTGTAACAATGGTACATAATCTGTATTTACGGTTCCCGGGCGGGAAGAGCAAAGCACTCACACTCAGCTATGACGACGGTGTGGAACAGGATGTCCGGCTGGTAAAGCTCATGGACAAGTATCATGTAAGAGGGACGTTTAACCTAAACTCCGGAAAGTTTGCACCGGAGGGGACGGTCTATCCGGCAGGGCAAACCCATCGCCGTATGACAAAACAGGCAATCTTAGACCTTTATAAAGATTCGGTGCACGAGGTGGCAGTGCACACCTCCACCCACCCCTCCCTTACCCTCGTCCCCACTGCATCGGCAGCGCGGGAGGTGACGGACGACCGCGAAGTGCTGGAGGAGATGTTTCAAATCCCCATCCGCGGGATGGCATATCCCAACGGGGCCTATGACGATTCGGTTGTAGACGTGCTCCGGATGTGCGGCATTGCCTATGCGCGCACAACCATTTCGTCATATAATTTCGACCTTCCCACAGAGCCGCTCAAGCTTGCAGCCACTTGCCATCACAATAACCCGACGCTTATGGAACTGGCGGATGAATTTTTAAATACACAGCCTAAACGGGACGGATACCTATTCTACCTCTGGGGCCATGCATATGAATTTGAAGACCGGGACAACTGGGATGTAATCGAGAAGTTTCTTGCAAAGGTTTCCGGCAAAGAGGATGTCTGGTATGCTACAAATATTGAAATTATCGATTACATCAATGCTTACCGCAGGTTAGAGCTCAGCGTGGACATGCGCATTTTGCACAACCCAACCGCACTTGACCTATATGTGATTCACGACCGTACCCCTTACCGGATTCCCGCGGGCGGCACTGTTTATGTAGAAAATTAAAAACCCTGCAATTTTAAATATAGAGTTTGCGATTTTAAACATTGCACCATTTTGACCTTGCCGGTAGCCATCTTTTATATTATAATGAAAAAAATATGAAAGCGAGGGGTTTATGATGAAACGCTGTTTGTCTGTTTGTTTGGCATTGACATTGCTGTGTACACTTTTTTCAGCGGCACCGGCAATTGCCGAAGATGGAATTGAAATCACCATCAACGGTGCGGCGCAGGTCTTTGACCAAATGCCAGTGATGGTAAATGACCGCGTGCTGGTTCCCATGCGCGGCATCTTTGAAGCACTGGGGGCAGAGGTTTCCTGGGATGACGCAACGCAGACTGCAACTGGCACCAAGGACGGCAAGGTTGTGTCGCTCTCCATTGGGAATACGCAAGCTTCCATTGACGGGACTGCCGTCACATTGGACGTCCCTGCACAGCTGATTTCCGACCGGACGATGGTTCCGGTGCGGTTTATTTCAGAAGCACTGGGCGCACAGGTTTCCTGGGATGATGCGGCAAATACTGTCATTATCGCAGCTGCAAAAGGGAATTATCCCTACCCTGACGCGGCAAACGCAGGTATGCGCCGGCCCGTGCCAGATAATTTTTCGACAGGGAAAAGCTATGAAGACTTAATCTATTTTAACGACAAGGGTAGCCCAGACGAAGCGTTTGCAAGCCTTCCACAGGGTACGGTAATTGTTTCAGAAGAGGACTTTTTAAATGCAGACACCGAGGGTACTGCAAACTATGGCCCCATTACCGTGGTGGATGTGGAAGGGCAGCCGTTTGACAAAGCGCTGCGGTTTGAGGTGCAAAAAGTACCGGATGCAATTTACAGCTACAATGCCCGTATCCTCTTTGACTCCGTGCTGGAAGAGGGGCATATCTATTTATTAAAGGTTTCCATGCGCACAGTAAGCGGCGGCGATATTGACTCCGGCGTAGGCAAAGTACAGCTGACCGTGCAGGAACGCGAAACCAACTCCTATAGCGGCGCCGTGCAAAAGGATATCATGGTTCCCGGAGAGTGGACCACTACCTATATCCCCTTCTCCCCCACCTCTCTTACCGCCAATAAAAAATTCCGCATCCAGGTGCGGCCCGGCTATTTTGAACAAGTGGTGGAAGTGGGCGGCTATCAGCTGATTGACTACGGCACATCTGTAACAATGGACGATATGCCGGATTCCTCCTACTATCCCGGCATGGAGCAGGACGCGCAGTGGCGCAGGGACGCATGGGCTAGGATTGAGCAAAACCGCAAGGGCGATATCAATGTGCTGGTGCAGGACGCCGCTGGAAATCCCGTGCCAAACGCGGACGTACAGCTTAACATGTATGAGCATGAATTTGAGTGGGGAACTGCATTAAACTCCAATCTACTCGGATTAGAGGGGACTGACGGCGACCAATACCGCAATGCCGTACCGAAATATTTTAACAGTGCCGTTTTAGAAAATGAACACAAATGGGTTTATTATGAAGAAGACCCGCAGCGTGCCATGGATATGGTGGACTGGGCGCTCGCGAATGGTATCAAACACTTGCGCGGGCACGCACTTATGTGGGACCGTTCCTATTCTGACGGCAACTCCTCCTTCCCGCTGGCGCTCTACAATGTGTTTAACGACCGCGCGGCAATGGACGCTATGATTAAAGAGCACATTTTTGAAGAAGCAGGTGCGTTTACCGGAAAAATTCAGGACTGGGATGTGCTAAATGAAATGGCGCACATTGACACCACCACAGTGTTTAAAACCACCTATGGCCCGGAAATTTACAAGGACTGGTTTGCATGGGCACGCGAAGCGGCGCCGGATGCCGACCTCTATGTGAACGAAGGCGTTGCAAAAGACACCAAATCAACTGGATATCAAGACTATAAAGAATTTTTAGACTGGGCCAAGGCCAATAACTTAGACTACGACGGCATTGGTATTCAGGGCCACCTAGGCGGGTATCCCTTTGACCCCATGGACTTTTACGCGCTTTTGGAAGACTTTGCGCAGTATGGCAAAAAAATTAAAATTACAGAGTTTGACGCTAAGACAAGCGGCTCAAATAACACCAATCCAGAGCTGATTGGCAACTTTACACGCGATATTTTAATTGCGACGTTTAGCCACCCATCCGTGGAAGGCCTCTACATGTGGGGCTTCTGGGATGCCCGCTGGACCGACGCACCGCTGTTTTTCGATGATTGGTCATTAAAGCCCTCAGGCGAACAGTTTGCAGACCTTGTCTACAACAAATGGTGGACGGAAGAGGCCGGCACAACGGGCACAGACGGTACATTTTCTACCCGCGGCTACTATGGCGACTATGACATTACCGTAACAGCAAACGGCCAGAGCAAAACCGTACAGGCACAATGTTATAAAGGAAATGACAACACGATTGTGGTAACGCTTGGGTAAAATAAACACCTAAAAAACCTCCATGCTATTTTTGGCAGCCATATGCGAACATATCGCTGATAAACAATATAGCATGGAGGTTTTCTCATGCAGATGCGATGCTTTTTAATGCGGCTTCCAACCACACGATAGCCACATGGTTTTTATTTTTTGACAAAAAAGGACGGGAAGCAAATTCCCGTCCTTTTAATATTACCAGATTAGTTCCATTTGGAATTCCAGCTCTGTGTCACAATGGTGCTTACCCCTTCGCCGGGATCAACAATGTCGCTCGTTGTCCCGCTCACGGTGATCACATCTTCTGTTTCAAACGCTTCAATCAGCGCAACGGGTTTTTCATATTTCAATTTCATTTCGGCATCATCCTTTCTAAATGATAGAACGCCTTACTGCGCCGGTGCGAGGACCGTGTTTAACGTAGTGGTATCTTCATCGGAAACCGTAGTTGTGGTTGCACCGTTAAAGAAATACACACTGGAGTTTGCATAAATCGCTCTGTCTTTTGCGTCATCCGGAATGCCGGTCAGAACACTTGCAAAGGTAACCGTACCGTTTCCGCCATCCATAGAAACAATTTCAGGAACTTCAATCTCGTCCACGGTATAGTTTTCTTTGTCATCTTTTAAATCTTCCGGAACAAAGTAAGTAGAAATTTTGTAGATATCGCAATCGGTGCCCAAGTCAACAGTGGTGACGTAGTAGTACGCATCCTGTGCGCCGTTTGCCGCTGCTTTTGCTTCGCTCATGGTCACAGTGGGGTCAACCGCAGGCGCCGGAATTTCAGACGGATCGATTTCTTCTATGGCAAAATCGTCCACATAGAAGGTACCCGCAAACGGATACTGACCTACCTGGCAAAAACGAACCGCATTAACGCTATCTGTCACCGCACCTTCGTCAATGGTGAAATAAATGTCAAGGGGCGTCCAGGTGTTCCACTTTACATACTTGGAAACAATTTGATATGCCGTGGTAGAATATTTTGTACCCTGGGGGCCGTACATGCCAATGTTTACCACCTGGCCTTCGCTTGCAGCAATCTCTTCTTCATCTGTTACAGGAAAACTTAGGTTATTGGTTTTGTCATAGTCTTTGTAGTACAACCCACCCGATTTATCCAAATAAACCCATGCAGAAATGTGGAACGCTTTTCCAAGATCCTGCTCCACCAGGGCTGATTGAAACACGTTTAAGAATTTGATTGCTCCGTTGTTGGAATAGCGGTTATATTTTTTCACACTCTTGGTGGCAGAGTGCGCCTGCTCATTCTCCACAACCTCTGGCCCGGCTGAATTCTCGCCGCCGCTTGAAATAAACGGATCGCCGGAATTGGAATAATTGCCAACATCATACGCTTCAAAATCTTGCGTGTAGCTTAACGGTATATCTTCATAAGCCGTTTCGCCCTTTTCTTCCCACACAATGTCGTCAACGTACAACTTTGCCGCATAGTTTGCATCTTTTCCGCCGTCAAACCGCAAATCGCCGTACCGGCCAGCCACCGTAACATCCGCAGTCACAGTAAACTCAATGGAAAACGGCGTCCAAACCCCTTTGTTAATATTTAGCTCGCCGGTTGAATAAGTAGTAGTGTCAGTAGTGGGCTTTTTCCCGTCAGGCAAACTTGTCTCTTTCCCAATCATGCTCATGCGCACAGTTGTATTTTCTTTTGCATCGCTTCCTGCCGTTTCCTCCACATAGAGCTGCGCAGTGACACGGATCGTTTTCCCCACATCCTCTGCATCAAATGTGATGGTGTCAAGAACCTTCATCCCTTGGCCTTTTGCTGTTCTTTTTACAAGCGCATAATAATCGCCCGACTTTGCAGCAATCGTGCCATTCCCATCTCCATTGGAAGCCCGGCCTGCAAATTCCGGGTCGCTGCCTGCGTTCGCAAAGCTGTATCCTGTCTCTTGTTCAAAACCACAAGTTGCAAGTTCTGTCCACGCGTCGTTCGTCGGCTGGTATTTCGCCATTGCTGTCATGGAAAGCCCAAAGGTAAACATGACGGATAAGGCCAATACCAATGCCAGTCCTTTTTTCAAACCAATCATCCCCTTTTATCATATTTCAGGGCACACTACGCCCTATTTTATAGATTAAGTATATCATATTGTCCCAAATCTAGAAATAGGTTTTTTCACCAAATATTTAATCTTATTTTTGTAAATATTTTACAAAAAACCGCTCCAGGCAGATTTTTACCCAGAGCGGTTTTGTCTTAAAAACGAGCAGGCCTGTAAGCCGGGTTCTGTCTTGGATAGCCATCTATCTAGACCATACATTTCTATATGGTTCCAGCCACCTCTATCGGAGAAATATCGGGCCAATATACGCTCTCCTTTACACGGTGTTGCATCAGGTGGGGTTTACACGCCAAACCAGTCTCCTGGCCTGCGGTGAGCTCTTACCTCGCCTTTTCACCCTTGCCTTAACGGCGGTTGTTTTCTGTTGCACTTTCCTTAGAGTCGCCTCCACCGGGAACTACCCGGCACCCTGCCCTGTGATGCCCGGACTTTCCTCATATGCAGCCTTTCGGCATTGCATATGCGGCTATCCGGCCTGCTCGGTTTACTATACCACACCAATGTGCGCGTTGTCAAATATAAGTTTCAAAGACGCGCTTGTTGGCCTCACTTTTGATATAGCGAAGCTGCGGGAATTTTGGCTTTAGATAGTCGAAAAAGAAATCCTGTGCAATGATTTCGGTATCGTAGTGCCCGGCGTCAATGACGCACATGCCGCGCTCATAGGCGCCGCGCACGACGCTGTATTTAAAATCGCCCGTGATAAACAGCTCCACATTGTTTTCATAGCAGCGGTCAATGATGCTGGTGCCGCCGCCTGTGTTAATCGCCACGCGGGTGATTGTTTTTTCCAAATCGCCGCAGTACTTCACTCCCGAAATGCCAAACACGGTTTTGCAGCGGTCCAGCATTTGCCGGAGTGTAACGGCGGTTTTTAAATCCGTATACCGTCCAAATCCGTGCTGGATGCCATCCCGCTCTACCGTGACGTCCAGCACCCGTGTATCGGCAAGACCCAGCATATCTGCCATTTTGTCGTTTAGCCCGCCTCTTGCCACATCCAAATTGGTGTGTGCAGCGTAAAAAGAAATGCCGTTTGCAACAAGACGGCGCACAGTTTTTTGCACCGGGTCGTGCTCCGTCATCTGCTGTACCGGTTCAAACATGAGCGGATGGTGGGAAACAATGAGGTCCACGCCTTGCTGCGCCGCCTCTGCCACTACAAATTCGTCCACATCCAGCGTCACCATCACAGTTTGCACCTGCTGGTTGGAATCGCCGACCAAAAGCCCTACGTTGTCCCAGTTTCCCGCAAATTCGCGCGGGCAAAGCGCCTCAATGTGCGCTGCAATCTCTGCCACATTCATCTTTTTTACCTCCCTTTGTGTATGTTTAACGCCGTTTCATAATAAAAACGCTCCTGCATATAGCCGTCCAGTTCTTTGCCCTTTGATGCAGATTTTCGCATGCCTTCAATAATTCCATTTACAACATGAAGCCGGTGTTCCATATATGCTTCAAACAACGGGCCACCCGCTTCTAACAGGCGTTTTCCCACATAAAAATCGAATTCACTGCCATCCTCGTGTCCACGGCGAACAGCCAAAACATTGTAAATTTTGTGTTCTTCCTTTGCCAGCGCCTCGTTCAAAATGATAAACCCATTTTTGCATAAATACCGCCGCACTTCAGAAACTGCAATCATGGGCTGTAAAATAAGCGTGGTATTTCCGCCAATTTTCTCCATACCGGCATTTAAAATTTCCAAAATTAACGGGCCGCCCATACCGGCAATCACAATGGTGTCCGCTTCACACGGCGAAAGTTTTTCCAAGCCATTGGAAAGCCGGGTTTCAATCTGGCCGCTCATTCCAAATTTTTCGATGTTGGCGCGTGCAATTTTTAACGGCCCCGGCCGCACATCACACGCAATAGCGGTTTTGGCCAGGCCGTTTTTGATGCAATAGATAGGCACATAGCCATGGTCTGTGCCAATATCGGCCAGCGTGATGCACGGCAAAATCAAATCCGAAATCGCCTGTAGCCTTGGGGTCAGCCGCATAAAATTCCTCCCGTCCCGATAAAAAGCGCATACCGCCCATCATAGGGATATGCGCACTTAACGTTCATTTTCCGTGCAAAAAAGCGCCTCTGCGTTTTTTAAAAGCTGCTGCCTTGCCGCATTTCCATACCGCTTTTCAACTTGCTGCATTGCAGAAAACAGGCAGGGCTTACGGGTGGTTAGATTGTGGCAGTCCGATCCAATCACCTGCACATGCCCATTCTGCATGAGCGCATCCACCACTTTTTTGCTGTGCCGGTCTAGCACCGACTCCGCATTTACCTGAATTGCTGTTTCCATCAAAAATAGCTTTTCAAATGCTGCAATTTCGCTTTTCTTTTCGATATAGCGTTCTAAATGTGCAATGACCGGCCTTAAATTTTGCCGCGCAATCACAGCATAAATTTCATCATAAATCCATGGGGCGTGCCAGTTAAAATACGGAAGCTCCAGTAAAATGCTGTTTGTCCCTTCCGCACACAAGGCATCAAGCCCCTCTAGCTGCGAAAGATCCGGCGCAATGCGTACCTCTGCGCCAAGAATGATACGGGGAAGCGGCACGCCCTGCTGCTGCGCGGCTTCCTGCACTGCGGCAAGCGACGATGCGCGCCTTTCTAAAAAGGATGGCACGTCCATGCGTTCCGCATAAAAGTGCGGCGTGGCAACAACCGTGTCCACCCCTTGGGCGAGCTGTGCGGCAAATATCGAAAGTGATTCCGGCACTGATTTTGCGCCGTCATCTAAAAAAGGCAAACAATGTGTGTGAACGTCAACCACAAGCCCACATCCCTTTCCTGCGCATTATTTAGGCTTTGCTTCACTATAATAATAGCCATATTTTGAGCCGCGTCCAAATTTACCCGATTTGGAATAATACACACCCCGCTCTTCCACTGCGTTTAGAATGAAGCCCAAAATCTTTGCATTGGTAAACTGTAAGCTTTCCACAGACTTTTTAAGCGCATCGTGATTTGTGTACCGTTCCCGCACAACAATCACAACACCAGTGACATACTTTGCCACTGAAAGTGCGTCTGTCACCACGTTGACCGGCGGCATGTCGATGAAAACATAATCGTATGATTTTGCGATCTCCTCCAAAAACGCCGCCATTTTTGGCGAAGACAGCAGCTCAGATGGATTGGGCGGGATGCGCCCTGCACAGATGACATCCAATTTATGGGCATCGTCATGTACAATAATATCTTCCATCTTTGCAAGGCCGCCCAAATAGTTGGCCAGTCCATGCTTGTTTGGCAAATCCAGCAGCTTGTGCACCTTCGGCTTTCTTAAATCGGCATCGATTAAAGCCACACGCTCTCCAGTTTGTGCAAAGGTGATGGCAGTGTTCACACAGGTGGTGGTTTTCCCATCCGCCGGCATAGACGAAGTAAAAACAATTTTTTTGCTGCCTTCTTCTCCGGCAAGCGCATACATCAAATTGGTTCTTGCAGATTTATAGGCTTCCACAACCGGAAATTTGGAATCACTGCTCAAAACGCACTGCCGAATATCCGCCTCCTTATCTACTTCCAATTTATTTTTCTTTTTAAAAAATTGCAGTAATGCCTTCATTACGTCTCCCTCTACCCTGTTTTGCTTATAAGTATATCACGCCGCATTTTGATTTGCAAGGTTAATTTTTTCTATACCACATAGCCGCCGCTGACATTGAGCACCTGCCCTGTAATATATCTGGCCGCTTCAGACGCCAAAAACGAAATGGCGTTTGCCGCATCCTTCGGTGTCCCAAACTGGCCAAAGGGAATATCCTCACAAATGAGCGCCTCGGTCTGCGCGTCAAACGTGCACATATCTGTGCGGATAACCCCCGGCGCCACACAGTTGACCGTGATATGCGACGGCGCAAGCTCTTGCGCAAGCGCTTTGGTCAGCCCAATCACACCTGCTTTTGCAGCGGAATAGTGCACCTCACAAGAAGCGCCGCAAATGCCCCAAACAGAAGAAATATTGATAATCCGTCCGCTTTTTTTGCGAATCATATGGGGCAGCACCGCCTGTGTGCAATAAAACACGCCGGACAAATTGACGCCGATCATGGCATCCCAGTCCTGGGGTGTGATGTCGCCAAATACCTTTTGCTGGGCAATTCCGGCGTTGTTTACCAAAACGTCCACACCGCCAAACCGGTCCGCCGCTGCGTTTGCCATGCGTAGAACATCGGCGCGGCTGGACACATCGCCCAAAAGCGCAAGCACCTGTGTCCCGTCCGCTGAAAGCTGATTGGAAAGTTCCATCAGTGCGGCCTCATTCTCTTTACAGTTGATGATAAGATTGTATTCTCCAGAGAGCGCCAGTGCAGCCTGCCGGCCAATGCCCCTAGACGCTCCCGTGACCCATGCCGTTTTTGTTTTTTTCATATTCCCACTCCGCATACCGGGACAGCGCATAAAGATAATCAGACAACCGGTTGATTGCCACAAGCGCTTCCCCCAAAATTCCTTCCTTTACAGCCGCCCGCTCTGCACGCCTTGCAACCGTGCGCGCAAAGTCAATGAGTACCGCGCATTTTGACGTTGGATAAGAAAAACCGAAAAATCCGCCGGTAACAGCCTGATACCGGTCAATCTGTGCCTCCCAAAGGCGTGCCTGCTTTGCCGCATCCGCCGGCGGGCCGCCCGCAATTTCGCCACACAGCCGGGTTAAAAACGGCAATATCTCACGAAGCGCCTGCCCAAGCTCCAAATGGTCCGAAAATGCAGCCGCAGCTGAAATGGCCGACGCGCATTCATCCAAGCTTCCCAATACTTCTATAACAGGGCTTGCCTTTGACACCCGCATTCCCCGGAATTCACAAGTGCCGTCATCCCCCGTTTTTGTATACAGCGCCATGTCATTCCCCTCCGTTTTTTAGACTTTCTAAAAACACCTGATAGGATTGCTCCGTCTTATTGTTGCCCGGATGATAATAAATTTTATCCCGGATCGCATCGGGCAGATATTGCTGCTTGACATAGTGCTGCGGATAGTTGTGCGGATATTTGTATTCTGTGCCGCGGCCAAGCTTTTTGGCGCCGCTGTAGTGGCTGTCCTTTAAATGCAGCGGCACCTCGCCGGTGTTGGAAGTTTGAATATCTGAAAGCGCCGCGTCCACTGCCATCATAGCCGAATTGGACTTTGGCGCGTTGGCAAGCAAAATGACCGCCTGTGCAAGCGGGATGCGCGCCTCGGGCAGCCCTAACTGAAGCGCGCTGTCCACACACGCTTTGGTGATGACTGCCGCGTTGGGATAAGCAAGGCCAATATCCTCCGACGCCGTGACCAAAAGCCGCCTGCAAATAATTTGCAGGTCGCCCCCCTCAATGAGCCGCGCCAAATAGTGAATTGCCGCGTTGGCATCACTGCCGCGGATGGACTTTTGGAACGCACTGATGACATCGTAGTGGTTGTCGCCGTTTTTATCGTGCGCAAACGACGCTTTTTGCGTGCAGGAAACCGCTGTTTCCAAATGGATTTGGATATCGTCCGTAAGATTATAAAGCTGGGATTTTACGCACATATCCATGGCGTTTAATGCGCGCCGCACATCGCCGCCGCTGCTATATGCAATGTGCTCCACCGCATCCTTGTCAAATGCAATATTTTTCCCCGGATAATATTCCCCAATGCGCGCTGCAGCACGGTCTAGCGCTTTTTGAACATCATCGCCTGAAACCGGCTTGAACTCAAGCACCGTGGAACGGGATAAAATGGCGTTATACACGTAAAAATACGGGTTTTCCGTGGTGCTGGCAATCAGCGTAATCCGCCCGTCCTCCATATATTCTAACAGCGACTGCTGCTGCTTTTTATTAAAATTCTGGATTTCGTCCAAGTAGAGCAAAATGCCGTTTTGGTTTTCCAAAAGCTCCAGCTGGTCAAACACATTGCGGACATCTTTGACATTTGCCGTAGTGGCGTTCAATTTAAAAAATGACCGGGCCGCCGCACGCGCACAGATATTTGCCACGGTTGTTTTACCTGTTCCAGAGGGGCCAAAAAAAATCATGTTGGGAATCTGCCCGGCTTTTACAATATTGGATAAAACCTTTCCCTCCCCAATGATATGGGGCTGCCCCACAACGTCTTCGAGCGTTTCCGGCCGAAGCCGTTCTGCCAGCGGGATACTGTTCATTTTAGCGCACCTCCTTTTGCATGGTTTATCCAGGTAGAAACAAAGGTGCCAGGGTGCAGTTTTTCACACCCTGACACATCTGCTTTGTTTTTGTGATTACTGATAAAGCGGGAATTTATCGCAAAGCGCTTTTACACGCGCCACAACTTCGTCCTTCTTCTCATCAAACGCCGTCAGCGTCAAATAAATTAAGTCTGCAATTTCTTCCATTTGCGCTTCACCAAAGCCTCTGGAGGTCACCGCGGGCGTACCGATACGGATGCCGCTGGTGATAAACGGGCTGGTGGTCTCAAACGGGATGGTATTTTTGTTTACCGTAATGCCCACTTCATCCAGCATTTTTTCCGCTTCCTTGCCGGTTAAGCCCATATTGGTCAAATCCACCAGCATTAAGTGGTTGTCAGTACCGCCGGACACCAGCTTGAAGCCTTTTGCCATCAGGCTTTCAGACAGCGTTTTAGCGTTTTTCACAATCTGCTTCTGATATGCCTTGAATTCCTCGGTGAGCGCCTCGCCAAAGCAAACCGCCTTTGCCGCGATAATGTGCATGAGCGGGCCGCCCTGAATCCCCGGGAACACCGCTTTGTTAATCATTTTGGCATATTCTTCTTTACACAAAATCAGGCCGCCGCGGGGACCGCGCAGGGTTTTGTGGGTCGTAGTGGTGACAAAGTCGGCATACGGCACGGGATTGGGATGCAAGCCCGCCGCAACCAAACCGGCAATGTGCGCAATGTCCACCATCAAATATGCGCCCACTTCTTTTGCAATTTCAGAAAATTTGGCAAAATCCAGTGTACGGGAGTAAGCGCTCGCACCGGCGATAATCATTTTCGGCTTGTGCGCAATGGCTAAACGGCGCAGCTCTTCATAATCAATGGTCTGCGTCTCTTTGTCCACACCATAAGGCACGATATGAAAATAGGAACCGGACATGTTGACCGGACTGCCATGGCTTAGATGGCCGCCGTGAGAAAGGTTCATTCCAAGCACCGTGTCACCTGGTTTTAACACGGCAAAAAACACCGCCATATTGGCCTGCGCTCCCGAGTGCGGCTGCACATTGGCGTGCTCCGCGCCAAAAATTTCTTTTGCGCGTGCAATCGCCAAATTTTCCACAATATCCACGCACTCGCATCCACCATAATACCGCTTTCCCGGATAGCCTTCCGCATATTTATTGGTCAGCGGTGTGCCCATGGCTTCAATCACCGCATTGCTGACAAAGTTTTCGCTGGCAATCAGCTCAATTTTGTTGCGCTGACGCTGCACTTCCAGTTCAATGGCCTCTGCAACCTGAGGGTCTACTTTTTGAATCTCTTTTGTACTATACATATCCTAGCTCCTTTACCCGCGTAATATAAACCTATTATACCGTTTTTTTCCCCTTTTTTCAAGTGTTTTTGATAAAATAAAAAACTGCTTCTTAAAATTTTAAGAAGCAGCAAAGATTTTAAATCTTTTCCAGTTCGTCAATGGTAACCTGCCGCGTGTGCTGCGTGTGCGACCATTCTTTGTTATTCTTTTTAATCCAGCCAATGATGGTGATGGGAATCCACGTCAGCGTGTAAATACCAAACGTGAGATAGGCCCAAATGAGCTTTGCATTGATAATTTTTTTCTCATAAGTGATAACAAACGGGATATAAAACATTTGCAGCACTGCAAACGCACTCCAGAAAGATGCGCTTCCAAACACTTCGCTGAGCTGGAAGATATCCATAAATCCAAACATACTGGCCCAGCCCATAAACGTTGCGGCGGCAAGGCAGAGCACCTTGACCGGCTGCAGCAGATACACTGCGCAGTCAAACGCCGAAAGGTCACGCTCTCTAAACGCCTTTGCAAATAGCTTTCTTGCAAAGCGGGACGCAACGTCCGCATGCCCCTGCATCCAGCGAACCCGCTGGTTCCATGACTGGCCAAGTGTCAGCGGCTTTTCATCGTAGACAACCGCATGGTGCGCCCACCCCACTTTTTTGCCCATTAGGGCAAGTTTGGCGGTAAACTCCATATCTTCGGTAAGACAGGTTGCACCCCAGCCAATTTCTTCTAACAACTTCGTAGACACCACAAACCCGGTGCCGCTAAGCTGGCAGGTAAGCCCCAAATTATAACGGGCATTTTGAAACAGCCTGGAAATAATCCAGAACGAAACGGAATAGGCACAGGTAATCCACGAGTCGAATGGGTTTTTGCTGTCAATATTGCCCTGCACCACATCATATCCCTTGTTGATTTCCCGATTCATTTCTTTTAAATAATTTTTATTGACAATGTTGTCTGCGTCAAAAATAGAGATGAAATCATACGACGCTTCCATTTTAAAAATCTTTTGGAACATCCATTCCAGTGCATGGCCTTTGCCCTTAAGCTTGTCATTTTTTCGCTCATACACAAGCGCTCCAGCTTCCCTTGCAATCTGGGCCGTGCGGTCTGTACAGTTGTCGGCAATCACAAACACATCGTACGCTTCGCGCGGATAGTCTAGATTATATAAACTCTCCACCATTTGCGCAATGACCACCTCTTCGTTGTGCGCGGCCACAATTAAAGCGAACTTATGTATTTGATTGTCAGTAGGCTCCAAATTGGTTTTCTTATTGGACCAGCCAAAGACCGATACCAAAAAGTAATATCCGCCAAAAGTGAGCACAAATATCTGGATTGCCGCGCTTAACACGTACAAAAACAGCTCAACTCCATTTAGGTCGGACACACAATCACTCCTTAATCAAGAAACATATTTATCTATATTTTTTCTCAACAGAGTTATTATATACTATTCTTTTACCGTACGCAAGTCAATATCTTGCCAAATTCGGTAAAATTTCGCTTGTAAATCCGATTTGTTAAACTTTACCTAAAATTCACTCGTTTTTTATGCAAATTGCTCAATTTATTTGCATTTTTTAAAATGCAGTGGACAATTTTGGCGTTTTGCGTTACATTATATCTATTACTGCACATCAAAAACAGGAGGCGCAAGGTCAAATGAAGGATAAAACAAGATTTATATGCCAGCAATGCGGATACGATTCCCCTAAGTGGCTGGGACGCTGCCCTGCTTGCAACGCGTGGAACACATTTTCTGAAGAGTATGTAGCAACAGCGCCGCAAAAAAGTGCAGTGCGCGCCGTGCTGCCCAAAGAGCGGGTAAAAAAGCTGTCCGAGATAAAGACATCAGAAGAAGTGCGCGTGACAACCAAAATTGGAGAACTGGACCGCGTTTTGGGTGGCGGCATTGTGCCCGGTTCCTTAATCCTTGTGGGGGGCGATCCAGGCATTGGCAAATCCACCTTGCTTTTACAAATTTGCCAAAGCATCCAGCTTGCAGGCGGCGTACTCTATGTCTCGGGCGAAGAATCGCTGCACCAAATCAAGCTCAGAGCCGACCGGCTTTCCATTACCACAGACGCGCTTTCCATTGTGGCGGAAACCGATTTAGATGCAATTTTGGCCCAGGCAGAGGTGCAAAAGCCTGGGCTAATGATTATTGATTCCATTCAAACCATGTATAAAAGCGATCTCTCCTCTCCTCCCGGCAGCGTCGGGCAGGTGCGCGAATCCACCCATTCGCTCATGCGGTTTGCCAAAAGCACCGGCACTGCAGTCATCATTGTGGGCCATGTCACCAAAGAGGGAAATATTGCAGGGCCGCGCGTGTTAGAACACATGGTGGACTGCGTGCTGTATTTTGAAGGCGAACGGCATCAGTCCTACCGCATGCTGCGCACGGTAAAAAACCGGTTTGGTTCCACCAATGAAATCGGCGTGTTTGAAATGAAAGACACCGGCCTTTGCGAGGTGAAAAACCCATCCGAAATGCTCATCAGCGGCCGGCCGGAAAACACACCGGGGTCTGCGGTGGTGTGTACGCTGGAAGGCACGCGCCCGGTTTTGGCAGAAGTCCAGGCACTCAGCTCTCCCACGGGCTTTGGGAACCCGCGCCGGATGTCCACTGGGCTTGACTACAACCGCGCTGTGATGCTGGTGGCGGTTTTAGAAAAACGCGTGGGCTACTCCATGCAAAACCAGGATGTGTATATCAATGTTGCAGGCGGGTTAAAGGTGATGGAAACTGCCATTGATTTGGCGGTAATTTTGGCCATTGCCTCCAACTATAAAAATTTTGTCATCGACTACGGCACCATTCTTTTAGGGGAAGTGGGCTTAACCGGCGAAGTGCGGGCCGTCAGCTTTGTGGAACGCCGTATCCGCGAATCTAAAAAAATGGGGTTTACAAGATGTATCATTCCATATGACAACTTAAAAGGCCTTACAAAGATTGATGGCATTGACGTGGTGGGCGTCAAAACCGTTGCGGATGCAATTGGGCTGTTTTACAAAAAAGCGGTTCACGCTAAAAAGCCAACCACCGATCAGGAAGTATAAGAACAAACGAACTTAACGGCTGACAGAAAAAATAAATACCATTTTAGGGGGCGCAAACGGTTATCTATTTGCGCCTTTTTGATTGCCGAACAGCAAAGGCGGGAAAAGCCGTCAAGGATGCGAAGCGTAAAGCTTATCCTTCTTAATATATCCCCCATAATCCGATTTTTGAAAAAGAAAACGGCGGTAGAAATCAGTTTATTTCCCAACCGCCGTTTATCAGTGTTCTAAAACCGCAAAGCAACGGTTTTCAGAATTACAATCATTCGTCTACAAACGCAATATTGACATCGCCGTTATTGCTGGACACATTTAGCGCTTTTTCTCCGCCATCTTTCTTGTCCGGCAAATTGCTCTCGCCCTTTTTGATGTCTGATTGAATGGTAAAATCGTCATAGCTCCCTATAACCGTTCCCGAAATATCCCCGTTTTTAACAGTTAGGTATAGGGCGTCTCCTACATCTACATTTCCAAAGGTAATATTTCCTCCGTTAGAGGAAATGCTGATACTTCCTGTTACAGCCAATGCCGGAAGTGATATATCTTCGTTTGTTGTGGACAGTGTAAGGGTGTCTAAAAGTGCGTCCGGTATCTGCAGCGATATTTTCCGATCTTCGGCAGAGGGTTTTCCCCCAATATAATCCGCCCACTCTTTATCGCTTGCACTTGCCATCGTCAACACATTTTCGTCAGAAACGGAAATATCGTAATACTCTTTGCTGTTTTCAGAATATTGAATATGGACTTGTTCGTCCTTAGACAATGACACTTCAATTTCTCTATCCCGTACATCAAGAATGATTTCGTTGATCTGTATATCTGGCGTATAGCTTTTTTCCTCAAATGGTTCGCTGCTGTCCGAGCAGCCCGCCAAAACAAAGCTGCCCAACATAAGACACAATGCAAGTGAAATGATTTTTTTCATCTTAATTCCTCCCTCTATAACGTTTTCCTTTTTAAAACCGCAAGCCCCCCGAAAGAGAATGCGGCGCTCAGTAACAGACAAATACCAATGTGCAGGACTGCGTTGCTGTTAAACATGATAAGCTCAAAAAAACCAGCCAAGATAGCGCGTAATGGTGCAATCGGTGTGAAAATGCAAATAATGGCAACCAATACTGCATCGGTCAGCCACCCATACCAATGTGCCTGCATGGATAACAGCACATGAAGAAAAACCATAACAAGCAGTAAAAAGAACATTTGCTGTAATCCGGCGACGATCATCCCGTTTTCCGTCCATTTACACACGTCCATCATATTGATCACTGTTTGCGCTGAATATACGGGATCAATCAATAGATGGATGACTGTATTGACAAGCGAAATGCAAAACGCCAAGAACCCATAGCTGATTAGGCAACCGAAAAAGTAATCTTTTTTGCTCGTCCCCAAATGTATGAGCTTCGCAAAATCATAAAACACAAAAAAGAACGGGGTCATTCCGGCAAGCAGCCAGGTATAATTTCCATTACTTAAAACAACATCGCCGGAAGATGTGGCACAAAGTACCACAAGGGCCGTAATGATGAAACTGATTTTATTGCTTGCAAGCAAGCGTTTTACGATCGCAAAAACAGCTGTCATCTTGCTGCACCTCCCTTATGCCCCACCATTTGAATAAAGAAATCCTGCAAAGACAACGGGTGAATTTCCAATGAAGCAGTCTGCTCTGGCGGGTTGTCGAAGATATAGCATGTTACAAGGCCGCCAACCGTATCTTTGCCGATGATATTTAGATTTCGGGTTGCAGCCTCCACGTCTTTTTGCAGCCCGCTGATACGAAATGCTTTTGTTTCAACCGATTGCAACGTATCAAAGAAACGGACACTGCCTTTATCAATTATAATCAGCTTTTGAATTGTCTTTGCGATTTCTTCGATGATGTGGGTGGATACGATAATAATCCTCGGGTGTTTCTGAAAGCTTTCTGCCAGCATATCGTAAAATTCCACGCGCATAATTGCGTCAAAGCCGAGGACAGGTTCGTCTAAAAGAATGACCTCTTTGTTACTTGCCAAACAGATAATCGTGGAAACCATCGTTTTCATGCCAAGAGAAAGATGATGAAACTTCTTTTTCCCATCCAGTTCAAAACGCTCCATCATTTCCGAAGCAAAGTCATAATCATAGTTGGGGTTTACTTCGGAAGCAATCCGCAGCAGCTTCCGTACCGGAAGATTAAAATGCTTTGCAAAGTTTTCGATATAGCTAACGCCTGTATCCAAAGTGGATGTTGTGATTGTCTTGCCGTCAACTTTGATAATGCCGTTTGTAATGTTTTGATACCCGGCAATGGATTTGAGAAGCGTTGTTTTGCCGGCGCCATTCCTGCCAAGCAAACAATAGATCCCCGGTTCGTCAACAGAAAGGGTAATGTTTTTTAGTACGGTTGCTTGCCCGTACCGCTTTGTTACTTGTTTGAGTTCTATCATGCAGCCATTCCCCCTGTCACCTTTGACATAGTTATTGATTTTCGCAATTTCCTATGCTAAAATGAATTATAAACCTTTGTGCAACACAAATGTCAATAGGAGAAAATAGAAATGAAGAAATATTTTTCGGTTGGGGAAGCTGCAAAGGCTGCCCATACAACGAGCGAGACGCTGCGGCATTATGACCGCATTGGATTAGTGAAGCCAAGCAAAAAAGACGAATGGACCAATTACCGCTATTATACCCAGCAGGACATTGTCCGTCTAAATACGGTACGGGCTTTACAACTTATGGACTTGCCATTACAGGAGATAAAAAAGGTTTTAGAATATGACGATCTTGAAAAAATTGTGGACTTTTTAGCGCAAGCAGAGAAAAAGGCCGATGAAAAAATAGCAGCATTGCAATACAGCAAATCAAAAATCCAGTTGGCAAAAGCAGACTATGAACGGAAATTACGGGGGCGTAAAAATCTAAATGGAACGGTTCTCAAAGATTTACCAGAGCGTGTTATTTTGCTATCAGATACCTTAGAAATGCCAACGCTTGATAATCTTTGGAATTATCTCAGCCATTTCTACAACAAAGTTACGCCTGCCTTAAAAGAGCAATTTTCCTTTGAGGATTTAGCTGGTATATACACCGAAAACGGAATAACAAGGCTCTTTGCTGTCTGTATTCGCTATGAGGATATAGACGGATTAAAGGTATTGCCAAAAGGAAAATACTTGTGCGCGAACTGCACGGAAGAAAACAGGGAACAAATGCTGCGCGAGTTAGTCCACATAGCCCAAACAAAATATGGCGCAGAGCCAATATTTACAGTACAGCTTATTGTTGTATCAGGGATTTTGCAATGGAATTATGAAGTACAGGTTTATGTTGATAGATAAAACACATTAAAACAGAAATATTTTTTATCATTCCTTCCTCAGGGGGTACGCGGCAACCAGCGTGAGCCGCACTTTAATCTTTGGATAGAATGACCAGCAGTAAACCGCTTTTAAACTGAATGACCGCATCGTCCTTTGTAAATTCATTGCTGATTCCGATAGAATCGCCCATTTTCATGGTAAAATTGTCCAGCGGATAAGAAAGCCCTCGAAGTGTAATACCCGAAACTTCCGCCGTGAGCGGAAGGAGGGAAATATGCCGCCCCGCACGCGGATGAAGAACCGTTGAACGGTCAAGCAGCCGCACTTCATTGTTTTCGTTGAGCAAAACGCCCTCGGCGCCGTTTTCCAGAATCATTTTTAGCAAAAACACATTGGCAAGCGTGTGATCGGCCCGGCTGCCTATGCCCCCCAAAATGACAATTTCCTTCATTCCGCGCGCAAGCGCCTCACCCACTGCAAGCTGCGTATCGGTTTCATTTTTCCGCACTGCATGCCGCACAATCTGTGCGTGCTCTAAAATTGGCAAATCTTTTACCGACGAAAAATCGCATGAGTCAAAGTCGCCCAAAAACAAATCTGGCTGCACCCCAAGCTCAATTAAATGTGCAATGCCGCCGTCCGCACAGATGACAAAATCATCCGGGCGGAAAAAACCGTTATAAAATGTATAATCACAAATACTTCCGCCCGTCACAATAACAGCCCGCACCAAACATCCCGCCTTAAAACTGTTTCATTTGTTGAATCACGTTCGAAACATCCTCTGCGCCAAACACGCTGGAGCCGGCAACAATCACATTTGCGCCGCTTTGTGTCACCCGCTCAATGTTTGAAAGCCCAATGCCGCCGTCCACCTCAATGTCTTTGTCTGGAAACAGCGCACGTGCACGCGCAATCCGGCCGCAGGCGTCCTCCATAAATGTTTGCCCCCCGAATCCAGGATTGACACTCATAATAAGAAACATATCCGCATCGTCCGCGTACTGCTTGAGAATCTCCACATCGGTCTGCGGCTTGATGGTAACGCCCAGTTTTTTTCCCCGCGCTTTTACACACGATTTTACAAATGCATACTCCATTGTACATTCATGGTGCACGGTAATGATGTCTGCCCCCGCGTCCAAAAACGCTTCGACATATCGCTCAGGGTGTTCAATCATCAAATGCACATCCAAAACCAGCTTGGTAACTGCCGCAATACACTTGACCACCGGCGGGCCAAAGGTGATATTGGGTACAAAATGCCCATCCATCACATCAATGTGCACATAGTCCGCACCCGCGGCCTCAATGGCATGAATTTCTTCCCCCAACCGGGCAAAATCCGCAGCCAAAATCGAAGGCGCAAGCCGAATCATATCTCCCACTCCTTTACCGCGTTTAATGTTTCATAAAATTGGACATAGCTCTGATAACGGCTTTTCGAAACCGTTCCATCTTCTACTGCGGCCTTCACCGCGCAGTCCCGCTCTCCCACATGGCTGCAACCCGTGAATCTGCATTTGCCAAGATGCGGCGCAAACTCTGGGAAATATTCCTCTAGCTCGGATGCTCTCATCTGGGGCAGTTCCAGCATGGAAAACCCCGGCGTATCAGCAACATACGAATCGGCCTTGTACGCCAGCAGCTCTACATGCCGGGTGGTGTGGCGCCCGCGTTTGAGCTTTTTGCTCACACCGCCGGTTTCCAAACCATAGTCGTTTAACAAATTTAAAATACTTGATTTTCCCACACCGGAAAATCCTGCAAACGCCGTCACCTTGCCCTGCAAAACAGCGTCCAATTCCCCTGCGCCCTCTTGTTTTTTTGCGCTGGTGACCAGCACGGGAAAACCAGCGCAGGTATAAATCTTCGTTATCTCTGCAATGTCCTTTTCACAGCTCAAATCGGATTTATTTACGCATAGCACTGCGTCTACATGGTTCTTTTTTGCAATGACTGTCATTTTGTCAATGAACACAAAGTCAGGCGCTGGGTTTTTGGCAGCCGCCACAATCACCAATGTGTCAATATTGGAGATCGGCGGGCGCACAAAGTAATTTTTCCGCTCCAAAATCTGGTCTACGGTGCCGGTGCCGTCACCGGCAACTGTAATTTCCACATGATCTCCGACCATGGGTTTTCGTGATTCATTCCGGAACTTTCCCCGCGCCCTGCACTCTATGACGCCTAAGCGGGTATTGACATAGTAAAACCCGCCGATTCCCTTCATAATTCTGCCGTGCTCCATACATGCTACCTTCCCTAATTGTTAAAATCGATAGACCTGCTTCCAACTTTAGCGCCGTCCACATAAATATCAAAATTAACTACGCCAGTGCCGTTGACTGCCGCGGAAAAGTCCTTGTCTTTGGAGGCGTCCTGGGTTACGGAATACACTGTTTTCCCATTGGCCACAATGTCAATTTTCACAGTTTTGTTGTACGCTGACAAATCCAGCGCCAGCGTTTTGGTTTTCTGCACATCAGTGGGATTTGAAGGCTGCTGGCCGTTATTGTTGCCGCTGCTATTGCCGCCGTTGGTGCTGCCGCCAGTCGTATTATTGCCGCTATTCTCGCCGTTTTGCGGCTCATCCGGCTCATCTTCCGGTTCTTCCTCTGTTGCATTCCCGCTGCTCAAAATGATGCTGACCTCGGTTTTTTCATCCACATAGCCAGTGAGCCCCTGCGATATAACTGTGCCCTTTTCCTTGTCTGACGGCGCATAGTTCACGCTGCCAAGCGACAAATTCTTCTCTTCCAGTGCGCGTTTGGCTTCAGACTCCGTTTTGCCCATCAAATTTGGCACCTGCACCTGTTTTTGCGTTTGATCTGGGCCGCTGCTGACATAGAGCGTCACAGTATCGCCCTTTTTCACCTTCGTTCCCGCTTTCGGATCCTGCCGGATAATATACCCTTCTGAAACGACCGAGCTGGCTTCTGGCTGTTCTACCACCACAATTTCGTCATTTTCCAGTTCCACTTTTACATCGCGGAATCTTTTATTTTTATACTCTTTCAGTGTAATTTCTTCCTCGCCGCCCGTACCGCTGACAACCACCTTGATGGTTCCGGCCGCATTTAACACCTGTTTTTCTTTGGGGTCCTGCTCTAAAATGGTGCCGTCCTCTTCGTCACTTTCCCGATAGGACGCAATCTCAATGGTAAAGCCGTCTTCTTGTGCAAGTTCTCTTGCCTCTTCCAGCGTCATTCCAACGACCGAAGGCACCAAAATCGTCTCGGTCGAATCGCCGACGCCCAATAGATAAATGGCAACCGTAGACAAAATAGCGACAATTAAAACAGAAGTGACCACTGCAAAGATAATGGTCTTTTTATCGCTCTTGGAAGTTTTTTGTTTGATCGAATTTCTACTGTGGGATTCCGAGCCCTCAGGTTGCTTGCTATTATCAGCCATGTAATATTTTCCATCGCGCATATCAAGCGTCACCTCTCTTCTCACCGGGGGGATTTTGCGTGTTTGCCCGGTATCTGCAGCATTTTCCACCACTGCCATGTGAGAGGGGTCGCTCATAATTTGCCGCAAATCTGCAGCCATTTCTTCTACCGTCTGATATCTCTGATGGGTGTCTTTGCTCATAGCCTTAAATACTACGCTTTCCACACTTGCAGGGATTTTATCATTCTGTGCGCACAGCGACTGCGGCGTTTCCTCCAAATGCTTCATAGCGATTGCAACCGGGGTATCGCCGTCAAACGGCACATGGCCGCAAAGCATTTCATACATTACAACGCCCAGCGAATAGATGTCGGATTTTTCATCCACATATCCACCCCGCGCCTGCTCTGGTGAAAAATAATGCACAGAGCCCAAAACATCGTCGTCCGCCGTCACAGTGGCCGACGTAGTGGCGCGCGCAATTCCAAAATCTGTCACTTTAATCGCGCCCGTACTGGTAACAATGATATTGTGCGGTTTAATATCACGGTGGACAATATGCTTTTTGTGCGCCGCTGCAAGCCCGCTTAAAATCGCAAGCGTAATTTTTACCGCATCCCGCCATGGAATGACTTTGCGCTGTTCAATGTATCTTTTTAATGTGACGCCTTCTACATACTCCATGACAATGTAGTGGCGGTTTCCTTCAGTCCCAACGTCGTAAACCGAAACAATATTTGGGTGCGTCAAGCTCGCCGCCGCCTGTGCTTCCACATTAAAACGCTTGATAAATTCCTCACTGCCATCCAAATCATCCCGCAAAACCTTCACGGCCACAATCCGGTTTAAAAGCCGGCAGCGCGCCTTATACACGACCGCCATCCCGCCTTTTCCGATTTCTTCTAAAATTTCATAACGGCCGCCCAGTATTTTCCCTATCATATCCTACACCTCACAGTTTTAGAAAATCGCCATTCGTCGTTAAAACCGTACCGCCAAAGCGGTGATGTTGTCATAGCCGCCCCGGGCATTTGCCTCATGCACCAGGGATTTTACATATGCTTCCATAGAAATGCCGTCTTTGTTGAGCGCTAATATCTCTGCATCCGAAAGCATATTGCTGAGCCCGTCCGTGCACAAAAGCGCCACATCATTAGGCTGCATGTTCTGCACGTAAAAGTCATACTCCACATTGCAGTCTGTCCCCACCGCGCGGGTGATGATGTTTTTGCTGGGATGCACCGTCGCCTCTTCGGGTGTAATTTCTCCCAAATCAATAAGCTCCTGCACCACAGAATGGTCTTTTGTCACCTGGATGATGTTGCCGCTACGGATGTAATATAACCGGCTGTCCCCCACATTGAGGGTGTAAAGCGTCTGCTTTACTACAATGCTTAGCACCACTGTGGTTCCCATGCCGGACAGAGAATCTTCTGACAAAGCCCGCTCATACACTGCCTGGTTTGCCTGCTCAACCGCGCGCTTCATCCAACCTTCTATCTGCTCCGCACTCTTTTTTAGAAATGTCTGCCCTGCTAAACTGCGCCGGATTTCCTCCACTGCCATTTGGCTTGCCGTGCTGCCGCCCCTGTGGCCGCCCATTCCATCTGCCACTATCAAAAAGCCGCAGTCATCTGCAAACGCCGATATGTAGCAGCCGTCTTCGTTGACACGCCGCACTTTTCCCACGTCACAACAAGCAGCAATTTCCATGTCTCTCACCTCTCATTTTCCAAACTGGCCCGCCGAAGCTGACCGCAGGACGCGTTAATATCACTTCCAAGCTCCCGCCGCACTGTGACGGTAAGCCCGCCGTTCTCTAAAATTTTTTGAAACCGCGAAAGTGTTTCAGCCCCTGTTTTGACAAATCCAGTTTCTAAAACACGGTTTACAGGAATTAAATTGACATGGCACAGCATTTTATGAAGCTTGTTCACCAGGCACTGTGCACATGCGTCGCTATCGTTTACTCCTTTTATCATAGCATATTCAAAGCTGATTCGTCTATTGGTTTTTGTTACATATTCATTACAAACATCTAAAAGTTCGTTTACGCCATACCTCTGGTTGACCGGCATAATTTGTGAACGGATTTCATCTGTCGGCGCATGCAGCGAAACCGAAAGCGTGATGGGCAGGTTTTCTGCCATCAGCCGGCGGATGTTTGGCACCAGCCCGCAGGTGGAAACCGAAATATGGCGATAGCCAATATTGAGCCCGTAAGGATGGTTGACATTGTGCAAAAACCGCACCACATTTTCATAATTGTCCAGCGGTTCGCCAATCCCCATCATCACAATGTTGGAAATACGCGCGCCAATGTCTTTTTGCGCAAACAGCACCTGGTCGAGCATCTCGCCCGGCGTAAGGTTCCGCACCCGGCCGCCGATGGTGGAAGCGCAAAACCGGCATCCCATCCGGCAGCCCACCTGGCAGGAGATGCAAATGGTAATGCCGTGCTTATAATACATCACCACACTCTCCACACAGTTGCCGTCTTCTAGCTCAAACAGGTATTTTTTGGTACCGTCCAGTTTCGATTCCAACCGCTGTACAATTTCTAACCGGCTCACATATGCACGTTCTTTGAGTATTTCCCGAAACGGTTTTGACAAATCGGTCATTTCCTCTATGTGCTCCACGCCCCGGTGCAGCCATGCAAATATCTGCCTGGCCCGGAACGGCTTTTCGCCAAGGCTTTTTATAAACGCTTCCAGTGCGTGAAATTCTAAATCCTTTAAGTTGATTTTCTCCATGGTCAAATCTCCCGCTTCATTTTGCAAATAAAAAACCCATCTGTGCCAAATTTTTGTGGAAATAAGGTGATCTGCCCGTTGTTTTCCAGGTTTACTGCACAAATTTTAGACAGGCAGAATTCTTTATGCTGCGCTAAAAACTGTGCAATCACCTGTTCGCCCTCCTTTGGCGAAAGCGTGCACAGGCTGTAAACCAGCGTGCCGCCCAATCGGACATAGCGCGCGGCAGTTTCCAAAATAGAAAGCCCCTGTGCCGCCAAAGAATCAATGTCCTGCATAGACCCTGCATATTTAATATCTGGTTTTCTGCCAATTACCCCCAAGCCTGAGCAGGGTGCGTCCACCAGCACGGCGTCCGCTTGGCACACAAAGCGCTCATTGAATACAGATGCATCCTGCAAAATGCACTCCACGCAGTCAATTCCCAGCCGGCTTGCGTTTTCCGCTATGAGGGACAGCTTATGCTCGTAAATGTCAAAAGCAACCACTTTGCCGCGGTTTTGCATCTTTTGCGCAATATATGTAGTTTTCCCGCCCGGCGCAGCACAGACGTCCAGCACCAAACCGCCTGGCTTTGGATCCAGCGCTTCCACAGCCAGCATGGAACTTAGATCCTGCACATAAAACCACCCTGCCTGATATGCCGGCAGTTCTAAAAGGTTGGATGCACGGCGGATTTTTATGGCACAGTCCAAATTTGGAAAGGCGGCGTCTAAAACCCGCTCTGCCTCCATTCCCGCATTCAAAAACGCTTGCAGCAAGGAGTTTGGCGAAGTCTTTAAGGTGTTGCACCGCACACAGAGCGCTGGGCGCGGCAAAAACGCCTGTAAAATCGCTTGCGCCGTCTCTTTGCCATATGCATCTATCCAATATTTTACAATCCATTTGGGGCAGGAGTACTGCACGCAAAGCGCCTCTATGGGGTCGTCTGGCAATGCAGGCATTTTCCCGCCGCGCACAACGCTTCGCAAAACGCCGTTGACAAACCCGCCGCTCGCCGGGCCGCCATAGCGTTTGGCAAGCTTCACACTTTCGTTGACCGCCGCGGATACTGGGATTTTATCCAAAAAAAGGATTTGGTAAACCCCCATGCGGAGCGCACACAGCACCCAAGGAGAAATTTTATTCAGCTTGATGCGGGAATGTTTTGAAAGTGTGTAATCCAGCGTAAGCCTCCACTTCACCACGCCGTGCGTCAGCTCGGTCACCAGTGCGCGGTCCTCTCTTGTAAGCGCACTGTTTGCCAGCGTTTCCTTGAGCGCTAAATTAATATATGCGCCTTCTTTTTCTATTTTGTATAAAACTTTTAACGCCGTGCCTCTCGCGTTTGGCATAGTTTGGTTCCTTTCTTAGCAATCATCTGCGATCCCGCGCAATGAGAATAAACCGCAAAAGTGTGGCAATGGATACAAGCGCGGACGCCACATAGGTCATTGCCGCTGCGCCAAGCACCTTTTTTGCCGGAGAAAGCTCCTCTTTTGTGAGCACGCCGTGTTCATCAAGCGTTGTAAGCGCGCGGGCGCTTGCGTTAAATTCTACCGGGAGCGTAATAAGCTGAAACGCCACAACGGCGGAAAATAACAAAATACCGATATTGATAAGCGCGGGAAAGCTGAACACAAACCCCAGCAAAATAAGCGGTACCGCGGCCTGCGATGAAATGCTTACCACCGGATACACAAAATTCCGAATCATAAGCGGCGCATAGGCAGTGGCATGCTGCACAGCGTGCCCGGCCTCATGTGCGGCCACGCCAATGGACGCAACACTGGTGCTGTGAAACACCGTATCTGACAGGCGGATTACTTTCTTGCGCGGGTCATAGTGGTCGGTGAGGCTGCCCGAAACGTGCTCCACCGGAATGTCCCGCAAGCCGTTGCTGTCTAAAATCTGCCGTGCGGCCTGCGCGGCGGTAATGCCTTTTACACTTGCCAGGCTTGAATACTTCTTAAACGTGCTGCTCACCCTTGCCTGTGCAATCATTGCAATTATGAGCGCAGGCACCACCAGCAGCAAATAATAGGAGTCAAAAAAATAATATCCCATATATTATACCTCCCGTTCTAGATGCCGAGCACTTCCCCTTCTAAAAGGAGATTGCCCTTTAAAAATTCCGAAACCGGCATACAACGCTTGCCTTCCATTTGCAGCTCAGTAACAGCAAGCACAGACTGCTTTCCGCACGCAACCAGGATTTTTTCGTTATTTACCACAAGAATGGTTCCCGGATGTTTTGAAGATGTTTCTTTTGCCATATGTGCCCGGGCAATTTTGAGCCGTTTGCCCTGATAGGACGTTTGCGCCTTGGGCGCCGGATACAGGGCGCGCACCAAATTGCAGATGGCAAACGCATTTTTTGACCAATCGATTTTTGCAGTCTCTTTGTCAATCATTGCCGCATAACTGGACATCTGATGATCTTGCTTTTCACGCTTTGCAGTTCCCGCTTCGATTTGCGAAACCGCCGTAACCAATGCGTGTTCACCCGCCGCCGCAAGCTTGTCGTGCAGGGTTTCAAATGTGTCGTCCGGCAAAATCTCCACCGGCGCTTTTAAAATCATATCGCCGGTATCCAGCCCCTTTTCCATGTACATAATGGTGACGCCCGTTTGCGTTTCACCATCCATGATACACCGCTGGATGGGCGCAGCGCCGCGGTATTTGGGCAGCAGCGACGCATGGACGTTGATGCAGCCGTATGCCGGGTAACAAAGCACATATTCCGGTAAAATTTTGCCGTATGCCGTAACGACAATGAGCGCCGGGTCTATGGATTTTAGAATCTCTTCAAACGTTTCACGCTTTAAGTTTGGCGGCTGGAAAACCGGTATTTTGTGCTCTACCGCGTAGTCATACACCGGCGGGTGCGCCATCTTGTGCCCCCGTCCTTTTGGCTTGTCAGGCTGGGTCACCACCGCCGCTATTTCGTGCCCGGCATTTCTCAGCGCGCGCAGCGAAGAAAGCGCGAAATCCGGCGTTCCCATAAACAATAGTTTCAACCTGCACGCCTCCTTTTATTCATCCTCAGCATCCGGGTCCACATAGCGGATGACCTTGTCCACAAAAATCGTGCCTTCCAAATGGTCGATTTCATGGGACAGTGCAACCGCTAAAAGCCCCTCGCCCATGATTTCATAATATTCACCGTTTCGGTCCATAGCGCGCACCACAATGTTTTTTGGCCGCTGCACCTCGCCCCATTTCCCCGGCACGCTCAAGCATCCTTCCACCGAGGTTTGATAGCCGTTGATATTGACAATTTCCGGGTTAATGAGCTCCATCACGCCCTCTCCGACATCGATAACCACCACCTGCTTGAGTACGCCAACCTGCGGCGCTGCCAACCCCACACCGTTTGCCGCCGCAAGCGTCTCTTTCATATCATCTAGCAATGTCAAAATACGCTGGTCAATGCGCTCGACCGGCCTGCTCTTTTTTCGAAGCAGATCGTCTCCCAATTTGCGAATAATCCGAATTGCCATATATTTCATCCTTTCTATCCATGCCGCACACGCGGCGTAAATTTACGTTAATAAAAGCTGACCGGGTTGACATCTATCACCAGGCTCACGCCGTCTTTTATGTGACTGTGCCAAACCGTGTGCAGGGCATCAAACAACGTTTTACTATATCGAAGCTTCATCAAAAACCGATAGCGGTATTGGTTGTTGATTAAAAAAATTGGCGCCTTTGAAACGTTGTAAATTTTTACAAACCCTTTATACTCTATGCGCTTGATTGCTTGGATAACACTTTCCCGCACACTTTGGATGAGCATCTGTGCCGCACTCTCATCCGCGGCGGTTGCCACAATGTGTATCATTTCGCAAAACGGCGGATAACAAAGTGCCTTCCGCATCTCGATTTCTGAATGGTAAAAGCCTGCATAATCCTGGTTTTGGCTAAAATGCAGCACTTCATTTTCAGGATAATAGGTTTGGATCACTGCATTCCCGCCGCAGTCGCCGCGTCCGGCACGCCCCACCACCTGGGTGATAAGCGAAAAGGTTTTTTCGCCGGCGCGGAAGTCGTCCAAAAACAGGCTCAAATCCGCCGCCAGAACACCCACCAGCGTCACAGAAGGGATATCCAGCCCCTTGGCAATCATTTGCGTGCCCACTAAAATGTCTGCGCCGTTTTGCGCAAATTCTTCTAAAATTTTTTCATGCGCACGCCGGCTCGCTGTGGTATCCGCATCCATTCGGAGAATCTTTGCCGTCGGGAACATTTCAACAAGCGCGTCCACAACCCGCTGCGTACCCACGCCAAACTGCCGGATGTGCGGGCTTTTGCAGGATGGACAGACGGTTTGGGGCGCCTCTTTGTAATCACAGTAGTGGCATACCATACAGTTGCCCGCCTTGTGATAGGTCAGCGCAATACTGCAATTGGGGCACTTTGCCACATAACCGCAGCTGCGGCACGAAACAAAGCTTGCATAGCCGCGCTTGTTTAAAAACAAAATCGTCTTCTTTTTTTGTTCCAAATTTCTCTTGATGGCTTCTTGTAAGACGCCGCTAAACAGCGAATGGTTCCCGCTTTTTAATTCTTCCCGCATGTCTACAATTTGAACTGTGGGAAGCGCGGCCTGGTTGACACGTTTTTTTAATTCAATCAGCTTGTATTTTCCGCTTTTTGCGTGATAATAACTTTCCAGCGAAGGCGTTGCCGAGGCAAGCACCAGTGTTGCTCCCTCAAATTTCGCCCGGTAACGGGCCAATTCCACTGTTTGATAGCGCGGGTGCGTTTCTGATTTATAGGTGGTTTCATGCTCTTCGTCAATGATGATTAAGCCCAGCGACGTAACCGGGGCAAAAATGGCGGATCGTGCTCCCACTACCACGCGTGCCGCACCGCTTTTGATGCGCTGCCACTCGTCATACCGCTGGCGCAGGGTCAGCCGGCTGTGCATCACTGCCACGCCATCGCCAAACACGCCAACCACCTGGCGAATCATCTGCGGTGTGAGCGCAATTTCCGGCACCAGCAAAATTGCCTGGTTCCCCGCATCCACACAGTCCCGCATCAGCCGGAGATAGAGCTCGGTCTTACCGCTGCCCGTAACGCCGTGCACAAGAAAAGTCTCCTGTTTTTTTTGCTGCATACTGCCAAAAATGGCATCATATGCTGCCTGCTGCTCATTGCTGAGCGTCAGCTTGCGCGGGGGGGCTGTTTCCAGTGCGCCATAGATACCCTCTGGCTCCACGGTGGATTCCACAAGCTCCACATAGTCTTTTAAAGCAAGCGCTTTGACTGTTTCAAGCGAGGTTTGGCACACCTCTAAAAGTTCAGAAAGCCCCACCATTTCAGATTCGCAAAGCGTTTCCAGCACACGTGCCCTTGCCGGTGCGCGCGCAGCCATTTGCTCAGAAAGCGCATAGGCTTCGGCCCGCGTAATCAAAAGCGTCGCAAGCCGCTGGGTTTTCTCTCGCACGCCGGAAAGGCGTTTTTGCGTACGGGTTAAAACCCCCGCCTCACAAAGCGCTTTGACCGCCTGCGGCACGGTTTTTCTGGAAACAGCGGCGCAAAGGGAAGTCATGGTGATTTCCCCGCCCGCATTTTGAATTACTTCTAAAATTTTTTCTTTCACAGCCGAGTGCTTGACTGCAGCCTTTACTGCACTTTCATCTGCCCCGGAAAGGGTTAACACTGTTTCATACTTTGCCTCTGCACCCTTAGGAAGCACCGCGCGGATGATATCTCTGTACGGCGAAAAATAGCGATGCCGTACAAACGAAATGAGGCCCGCCATGGCTTCATTAAAATAGGAAGTATCCTCTTTGCCAGGCGCAAGCTCTTTGAGCGTTTTAAATTCACTCGTTTCTAAAATGCGCAGCACATAGGCTTCATATGTTTTATTGCCTTTGCCAAACGGGACCGCCACACGGCAGCCAACTTGCACCTTGCCTTCTAAATCGGGGGGGATCCGGTAGTGATACAGCCTGTCAGTATGCCGTGAATTGTTATTTAAAACCACCTCCGCTACCATGTGTTCACCCCCCTTTTTTGAACGAAAAGGGCATTACCAAAGATGGCTGCCCTTTACCCTATCTAAAATCAAATTTGCCAAATCCAGCTTTTGCATGCATTCCACCCGTTCCTGCCGCCCATCAGAAAATAAAATCGTGACGGCGTTGGTGTCACCAGCAAAGCCCGCCCCCGCTTCTGTGAGGCTGTTGGCAACAATCATATCCAAATGTTTTGCGTGAAGCTTCTCTTTTGCATTGTCCAACAGGTTTTGGGTCTCCATACAAAAGCCCACCAAAATCTGCCCGTTTTTTTGCCGGCCCAGCTCCTCTAAAATATCCGGGTTTTGAACAAGTGTAATTTTGGGCGCATCCACGCCCGATTTTTTCAGTTTATTTTCCGCTTTGCGCTCTGGCCGGAAGTCTGCAACCGCTGCCGCTTTTACCACAACATCGCACGCCGCATATTGAGAAAGCACTGCCTGCTCCATTTCTAACGCCGTGGTCACATTTATCACTTGCACACCGGAAAACGGCCGCAAATTGGTCGGCCCGCTCACCAAGGTTACCTGTGCGCCGCGTATTTTTGCCGCTTTGGCAATGGCATAGCCCATTTTTCCGCTGGAGTGGTTGGTGATATAGCGCACAGGGTCAATCGCCTCCCGCGTGGGACCAGCGGTGACCAGCACCTTGCGTCCCAAAAAGTCTTGCTCAGAGCATAATGCACACGAAATTTCATCTAAGATTGCTTCCATCTCTGCAAGCCGGCCTTTTCCCTCCACACCGCAAGCCAGCATGCCGCTTTCCGGCTCTACAAACCGATAGCCAAGCTTTGAAAGGGTTTCGATATTTTTTTGTACAATTGGGTTTTCATACATATCACAGTTCATGGCAGGCGCAAAAATGACCGGGCATGTAGCCGCCATAACCGTGGTGGTCAAAAAGTCGTCCGCAATGCCGCCCGCAATTTTGCCAATTACATTGGCGGTTGCCGGACAAATGACAAACGCATCCGCCTTTTTTGCAAGCGAAATATGCTCCACTTCCCAGTTCTCTGTTTTTTCAAACATCCCGGTGACCACCGGGTGCTTGGACAGCGTTTGAAGGGTAAGCGGCGCAATAAATTTTTGTGCAGACGCGGTCATCACCACATAGACGCTGTAACCGGCTTTTACCAGCTGGCTTACCAGATAGGCAGATTTATAAGCGGCAATGCCGCCCGTTACCCCAACAACAATCGTCTTCATATATATCTCCAACCTTATTCATTATAAAGGCTCTCTTCCAAAAGGCGGTTGATAATCATATCTTCGCTCAAGTTTTCCTCTTTCTTTTCCGGCTTTTTAAAAGTCACCTTGTTTTCGGCAATCTCGTGGATGGCAATGGTCACCGGTTTTTCGGAGTGACATTCGGTAAACGTCACGCCGGTTTGGCAAATTTCCCGCGCACGCTTTGCAACGGCAATCACCAGGCTGTATTTACTGTCAAATTTTTCCATCAGGGTATTGATAGAAGGATAAATCATTTTTTACACACCTCGTCAATAAATGTCTTGTTTTTATCGGTTCTAAGCCGCTCGGCCAAAACAACCGCCCAAAGCGACTGGGCCGCGCGCTGCACTTCGTCGTTGACTATAATATATTGATATTTTTGCACATTGGAAATCTCCCACACCGCAGTTTCCAGCCGTTTTGCGATTACTGCTTCCGACTCTGTTTTGCGGTTGACAATGCGCGTCCTAAGCTCTTCCATTGAGGGGGGCGCAATAAACACAAACACTGCTTCAGGGCATGCCTCCATCACCTTGATGGCGCCCTGCACCTCAATCTCTAAAATGACGTCAACACCTGTGCGAAGCTTGTCCTCCACTTTTTTTAGGGGGGTGCCATAGTAGTTGCCGCAAAAGTTTGCCCACTCCAAAAGCGCGCCGTCTGATATCATTTGCAAAAATTCGTGCTCTGAAATAAAATAATAGTTGACGCCATCTATCTCTCCTGCACGTGGCTTGCGGGTAGTGGCGGAAATGGACAAAAATACGCCGTCATTTCCATGCACTTTAAAAAATGCGTCCATCACCGTACCTTTCCCCGTTCCAGATGGCCCAGAGAGCACAAATAAAGTTCCGCGGCGGCTACTCAATGTCTTCATCTCCTGTCATCGGCGCGTCTTTGACCAACCGGCCCGCCACGGTTTCCGGCTGCACAGCCGACAGCACCACATGGTCGCTGTCCATAATAATCACTGCCCGTGTACGCCTGCCGCTGGTTGCGTCAATCAGCATCCCACGGTCGCGCGCACCCTGGATAATCCGCTTAATCGGCGCGGCCTCCGGGCTGACAATTGCGATCATCCGGCTTGCAGATATCATGTTTCCAAAGCCGATATTGATTAGCTTCATACGTATTAACTCCTTTTTGGGATATGGAACTTTATTCGATATTTTGCACCTGTTCCCGCACCTTTTCAATTTCGGATTTTAATTCTACCACAAGCTTGCTGATAGCGTAATCGCTGCATTTAGAGCCCATGGTATTGGTCTCGCGGTTGAGCTCCTGAATGATGAAATCCAGCTTTCGTCCCACCGGCTCATCCGATTCCATAAGATTTTGAAATTCTAAAAGGTGGCTTTGAAACCGTACAATCTCCTCTGTAATATTAACCTTATCCGCATACAGGCAAACTTCAGTCAAAAGCCGGTTTTCATCCACATCGGCGCCTGCAAGCGCTTCCTCCACACGCTGATGGATTTTCTCCCGGAATTGTTCTACCGTCTCCGGCGCGCGGCGCTCAATTTCAGAAACCAGCGCGCGCATGCCATCAATGCTCTTTTCAAAAAATGTACGCAGCCGTTTTCCCTCGCGCTCCCGCGCAGCTGTCAAATCGTCCAGTGCACAAAGCAATACCTGCTTCACATCCGAAAGAATGGCCTCTTTGTCCTGCTCACATTTTTCTATCGTAAAAACATCTGGGAATCTGGATAATCTGGACACCGTTATGTCGTTTTCCAGCGAAAAGAGATCCGCCATTTGTTTAAGCGCTTCATAATATCCCGCCGCGACGTCCGCGTTTAATGTGACCACGCGGTCATCTTTTTTTAAGTTGTCAAACTGAATCATCACATCCAGCTTGCCCCGCTTTATCTTTGCAGCAGCCTCTTCGCGCACCATCTCTTCCACAAACGCATACTGCTTATACACCCTGATGTTGGTGTCAAGATAGCGGTTGTTCACTGTCCTCAGCTCTACGCTGATACGGTAGTTTAAAAACTGTCCGGCGCTCTGGCCGTATCCTGTCATGCTCTTCAATTTTGCATCCCTCCCGGCCGGTTGCACATCCATTTATCAACGGTAACTCTCAATATATACAGCATTATACCACAAAACGGGTAAAAATTACAACATTTATTTGAAAAATTTCTCCACTGCACTGCCGTGTAAATAATCGCACTTTGCACCCTGGTATGTGTCACGCAAGCTTAGCTGCGCGTCGATGTTGTCTTTGATTTTCCACCAACTCATGCCGTAGTTGGCAAACAGCGTACGTTCCTCCTTGGCACGGCCGATAAGCCGCTGGATGACAATCTCCGGATGCAAATATTCTAAAAATGTGATGACCGCGTCGATATAATCGTAACAGCTGCCCATGGAAAACACGCCTTGTTCATAAAGCTGCGCCAGCTTTGTGCCCTTTACAATGTAAAGGCAGTGCAGCTTTACCTGGTTGACGCCAAGTGCGGATAAAATCTTTGCATTTTCTATTACGTCGTCTTTGGTGTCCCACGGCAAATTTAAAATAAGATGCGCACACACGTCAAAACCAAAGCGTTTTATCATAAGCACGGCGTCAATAAACTCCGCAAGTGAATGTCCGCGGTTGATGGTTTTAAGCGTGTGGTAATTGACTGTTTGAAGGCCCAGCTCCACACAGATTGCCTGCCCTGTTTTTTTAGAAATCTGCGCTAAAATCTGCAAATATTCTTCCCGCACACAGTCCGGCCTGGTAGACACACTGATTTCCACCACGTTTTCAAGGGCAGCTTGGGAGACATACGCTTCGAATTGGGCCGGTGGCAGATAGGTGTTGGTGAAATTTTGAAAATACGCAATGAATTTTTGCGCCTTGTATTTTTTCCCAATATAGGCCATATTTTCTTTGAGCTGCTCTGATACCGGCATGGTATCCGGCAAATTTTCAAACGCTGCACCCTCTTCTCCGCAAAAAATACATCCGCCAACCCCTTTGGTGCCGTCCCGGTTTGGACAGGTATTGGGAAGGTTGACCGGGAGCTTGTACACCCGGCAGCCATACCGTTCTTTTAAATAACCCGCATAGGTTCTGTATCGATTTTCCATGGCACGCTCCACACAATAAAAGCCGCGGCGACCCACCGCGGCCTTGGTTCACACCGCATTCACAAAGTGAAATAGGTGTCCTTCATTTGATTATACTTTTCCTCAGTTGTATAATAAATAAATCCATAGTCTTTGCAAAGCCTTTCTGCAACTTGTGCAGTTTCGTCGCTGGAGCCCATATCCACAATGAGAATATTGGGCACAAACCCGCCGCCTGACATGCTTAAATTGCGCCAGATGATGCTGCGCACAATGCCCTCAATGTGCTCCTGATGGTTTTTGACTTTTACCACCACAAACACATCGTCGCGCAGATAGGGCCTTTTGCGGAACAGCGCGCAAATAAGTTTTTTGGAAAGGTCGATCAGTGCATATGCGGCAAGCACCAGCACCAGCGATTTTAAAACGATTTCCCACATACGAAACACCCCTTCTGCTTTATCGTATGCAAAGGGGCTTATTCGTTGTTACACGCCCATTTTCTGCCGCAAAATATCCGCCTTGTCCGTCCGTTCCCACGGAAGGTCCAGCGATTCCCTGCCAAAGTGCCCATATGCCGCTGTTTGCCGGTAAATGGGCCGTCTTAAATCGAGGTCTTTGATAATGGCCGCCGGGCGCAGGTCAAACGTTTCGCGGATAATCTCCACCAGCCGCGCGTTGTCCACCGTGCTTGTCCCAAATGTGTCCACATCAATGAGCACAGATACTGGTGCACTCACACCGATGGCATAGGCAAGCTGTACCTCGCACTTTTTGGCAATCCCTGCTTTTACAATATTTTTTGCAACATAGCGCGCCGCATAGGACGCACTCCGATCCACCTTGGTGGGGTCTTTGCCTGAAAACGCGCCGCCGCCGTGCCGCGCATAGCCGCCATATGTATCCACAATAATTTTCCGGCCAGTCAGCCCTGTATCCCCCTGCGGGCCGCCAATGACAAACCGCCCGGTCGGATTGACAAAATACCGCGTGCGTTCATCCAGCAAATGCGGCGGAATAATGGGTGCCACAACGTGCTTGATCATGTCTTCACGGATTTGTTCCACATTAACATCCGGGCTGTGCTGGGTGGAAACTACCACCGTATCCACCCGAACCGGCGTATCTCCATCATACTCCACCGTTACCTGGGTTTTTCCGTCCGGACGCAGATAGGAAAGCGTACCATTTTTGCGCACCTTGGAAAGCTGGATGCTCAGCTTGTGCGCCAGCGAAATGGGCAGCGGCATCAGCTCAGGCGTTTCATCACACGCATAGCCAAACATCATGCCCTGGTCGCCTGCACCCGTGTCAAGCCCAGTTTCAATGCTCTCTTTTGCCTCCAGCGACTTGTCCACGCCAAGCGCAATGTCAGGCGATTGTTCATCAATCGCAGTCAACACCGAACAGGTGTGGCAGTCAAAACCAAATTTTGCACGGTCATAGCCAATTTCCTCAATGGTTTTACGCGCAATTTTGGGAATGTCCACATAGCAGTCTGTGGTAATTTCCCCCATAATCATCACTAATCCAGTGGTGACAGCGGTTTCACACGCCACGCGCGCCATGGGGTCTTTGGCCAGTATTGCGTCTAATACCGCGTCGGAAATCTGGTCGCAGATTTTATCGGGATGTCCCTCTGTCACCGATTCCGAAGTAAAAAATCGTCTGTTCAAAATGCTGCACCTCCAAAAAATAGTTACCCAAATAAAACTTAGAAAAACAAGCGCGTCAGCGCCTCAAAAAAGCCATAGGATGCGGCGGTCATAAGAATTCCCGCACAAAGGACGCCAAAACAGATGGCAGGCAGTGCCCGCCGAAGCTGCATATCCAAAAGCGCTGCAATGATTGCACCAGTCCATCCGCCGGTGCCCGGAAGCGGAATGGCCACAAATAAAGACAGGCCGAATGTTTCATATTTTAATACTTTATCCGCTTTTGCCATGGTCCGGTTTTGCACCCAATTCGCAAGCTTTGACAAAGATTTTGTTTGCTTAAAATAGTTTAACACCGGACGCAAAAACAAGATGATAAATGGAATAGGCACGAGATTTCCCAACAGGCAAACAGCAAGTACCCTATACCAGTCCAATCCCATGGCTGCGCCCAATATTACAGAAGCACGCAGCTCCAAGACCGGCGCCATAGAGATGATAAACAATGCCATATACTGCGTGATTCCCATGTCGGAAAGAAATTGCACAATTGCTTCGCCCATTGACACCTCCCGCTTCTGATTGCTCTATTCGTATTTTTTATACTCCAGATCTGAGATTTTATCCACCCTTGTTTGATGGCGCCCGCCTAAAAATTGGGTGTGGATAAATACATTTACAATTTCTTTTGCGGTTTCCACCCCGATTACCCGGCCGCCAATGGCAAGTGTATTTGCATCATTGTGCAGCCTGCTCATTTTTGCACTGTAAACTTCAGAACACACACAGGCACGGATACCCTTGATTTTGTTGGCGCTGATGCCAATTCCAACACCGGTTCCGCACACCAAAACCGCAAGCCGGCACCGGCCGTCCAGCACTGCTTCACATGTTTTTTTTGCAATGTCCGGATAGTCCACCGATTCTTCGGAAAATGTCCCAAAATCGCAATATGAAACACCTGTTTCGTCAAAATACCGTTTGAGCGCCTCTTTTAATGTATAGCCTGCATGGTCGGCGCCAAGCGCAATTTCTATCATTCTATTCCCCTTTTCTCCGCCATATGCGGACATTATTTTGCATGTTTGCTTTCGTATTCCCGCTCGGCCTGCGATACGCGAAGATAGATGGGCGCCAGTGTGTCAGGATTGTCAAAAGCACCAGCTTTTGCCCGCTTTAAGGCAATATCGGCCAAAGAAGATGCCCGTGCCATTAAAAACCCCGGCGGTGCAAACTGCGCATGCTCCCCCATTTTCTCTAAGATTTCTGTCTGGAACGCCAAAGCGCCGTCTCCCAAAAAGATGGTATCCCTCCCCTTGAGCTCCAAAAGCAGGTCAGACACCGAAAGGGCGCGCTCTTTTGCAATGATCCTTCCGTTTTGATACAGCGCGTTGTACACATCGCCCCGGCGCGCATCCAGCATGGGGCAAACCACTTTGTCCGTAAACGCCACATTGGCAGCCAGTGCCAAAAGCGATGATACGCCGATAATCGGTTTTCCCGCCGCCAGTGCAAATGCCTTGGCGGTTGCCATACCAATGCGGAGCCCGGTAAATGACCCAGGCCCAATGGCCGTGCAGAACACGTCAATGTCCGATATGCAAAGCCCGGCATTTTTTAGCATTTGGTCTACCATGGGCAAAAGTATTTGGGAATGGGTATTTGGATTGCAGACTGTAAACTCACCAAGAAGCGTCTGCTCTGATACCACCGCGGCAGTCGCATTTTTGGACGAGGTGTCCAGTGCAAGGATGTTCATACGTTCCTCCTGTCAATTACAATCTTCCGGTAGTTTTCTGAAATGCTCAAATCTTTTGAAATGGAAACCGCATAATGCGGCATGGTAAACAGCTCCAAAATATGGCTGGCCCATTCCACCACACAGACGCCTTGTCCAAACAGATACTCGTCAAAGCCAATATCCTCCATTTCAAGCGCTGAACCAATCCGGTATACGTCGAAATGGTAAAGCGGAAGTGCGCCGCGATATTCATTTACAATGGTAAACGTTGGGCTGCAAACGGTTTCACAAATACCAAGCCCAGCCGCTATGCCACGTACGAACACAGTTTTTCCCGCACCCAAATCACCCTCTAATGTCACAACGTCGCCAGGCCGCAGACGTTTGGCAAATTCTGCTGCAATGCGTTCGGTATCCGCACTGCTATTTGCAACAAAATGCTCCATACTGCCTCCTAAAACAAGCCGGAAATCATGCCATTGCGATCGATATCAATCCGTTCTGCAGCAGGCGCTTTGGGAAGCCCGGGCATAGTCATAATGTCGCCCGCAAGCGCCACAATAAACCCTGCACCATTTGACACCTGAAGGTCGCGGATGGTGACAGTAAATCCATCCGGCTGCCCCAAAAGCTTTGGATTATCCGAAAGCGAATATTGTGTTTTTGCCATACAAATAGGCATTTTATCAAACCCGTGCTGGTGAATCATACGAAGCTTCTTACGCGCCTGTGGGCTAAATTGTACGCCCGCACCGCCATAAATCTCTTTGACAATTGTCTCAATTTTTTCTTCCACAGAAAGATTGAAGCTATAGAGCGGGCAAAAATTCGAACGCCCGCTGTCTGCGGCTTCCACTACCGCCTGCGCCAGCTCCTCGGCACCTGCGCCGCCTTTTGCAAATGCTTCAGACAAAACTGCCTGCACGCTAAATTGTGCACACGCCTGTTTTATGAGTGCAATCTCTGCCTCTGTGTCAGTGGCAAACGCATTGATGGCCACCACCACCGGCACGCCGTATTTTAACATGTTTTCAATGTGCTTTTCTAAATTTGGCAAACCCTTTTTTAACGCGGTAATATCTTCTTTCTCAAGTGCATCCTTTTTTAAGCCGCCGTTGTATTTTAATGCCCGTACTGTGGCGACAATCACCACTGCGTCGGGGGCGATATCCGCCAGCGGGCATTTGATGTCCAAAAATTTCTCCGCACCCAAATCTGCGCCAAACCCCGCTTCTGTCACAACGTAGTCGCCTAGCTTGAGCGCCATTTTCGTGGCAGTGATACTGTTGCAGCCATGGGCAATATTCGCAAACGGGCCTCCATGAATGAAGCATGGCGTATTTTCAAGCGTCTGCACTAAGTTTGGCAAAATTGCGTCTTTTAAAAGGGTTGCCATTGCGCCCTGTGCATTTAAGTCACGCGCCAGCACCGGCTGCCCCTGCATATTGTATGCAACAATCATGCTGCCCAGACGTTCTTTTAAATCATCCAGTCCGCTTGATAAGCAAAGTACAGCCATCACCTCAGACGCCACTGTAATCATAAATCCATCTTCCCGCGGTACACCGTTGGCCGAACCGCCCAGGCCAACTACCACGTTTCGCAGCGCACGGTCATTCATGTCCAGCGCCCGCTTCCACACAATCTGATTGACATCAATGCCAAGCGCATTGCCCTGATGGATGTGGTTGTCTATCAGTGCAGAGAGCAAATTGTGCGCCGCTGTAATGGCGTGGAGGTCGCCGGTAAAATGCAGGTTGATGTCCTCCATGGGCACCACCTGGGAATAACCGCCGCCCGCCGCACCGCCCTTTAGCCCCATCACAGGCCCAAGCGACGGCTCGCGCAGTGCAATGACTGCCTGTTTTCCAATCCGTTTAAGCGCCTGTCCCAGCCCAACCGTTGTGGTGGTTTTCCCCTCACCTGCTGGAGTGGGATTGACCGCCGTCACCAAAATAAGCTTGCCGTCTTTGCGCTCCTGCAAACGGTCCAGCACATCCAAATGGACTTTTGCCTTGTATTTACCGTAAAGCTCTATGTCATCTTCAGAAAGCCCGAGGTCTTGCGCAATGCTTAGAATGGGTACAAGATGCGCCCTATGCGCAATTTCAATGTCTGTCAGCATTGATGCGTTCTCCTTTCAATCTTTTGCTTTTATTGTGCAAACTGCCTGTGCGCTCATGCCGCGGCCCTCCCCTTCAAACCCCAGCCGTTCTGTGGTAGTGGCTTTCACGCTCACATAGTCAGAAGGGATTTGCAGTGCGTTTGCAATGACCTTACGCATATCTGCAATATAGGGCGCAAGCTTGGGCGCCTGTGCCACAATGGTTGCATCCACATTGCCGGGTAAAAACCCGTGCTCAAAGAGAATATCCGCCACGCTTTTTAACAGCGCTACGCTGGATGCCCCTTTCCACTTTGCGTCGGTGTCGGGAAACCAAACACCAATATCGCCCAGCGCTGCCGCGCCCAAAAGTGCATCCATAATGGCATGCAGCAATACATCCGCATCAGAATGGCCCAAAAGCCCTTTTTCAAAAGGGATTTTAACGCCGCCCAAAATAAGCGGCCGCCCCTGTGTTAACTGGTGCACGTCATATCCAATTCCAATTCGAATTTCACTTTGCATCAATGAGCGCCTCCATCAGCGCAAGGTCAGCGGGCGTGGTAATTTTCATGTTCCCAGCACTGCCTTCGGTAATTTTAATTTTGTGGCCCAACCGCTCCACCAACGCACAGTCATCCGTTGCCAAGACGCCGTCCTGCATTGCCCGTTGATGTGCAGATAGTAAAAGCCCTTTTAAAAACACCTGCGGCGTTTGGATCTGCCACAGTCCGTCGCGTTCTATGGTTTCTGCAATAAACCCGTCCTGTCCGCGCTTTAGCGTGTCGGATACCCTAACGCCAAGGGCTGCTGCGTCGTAGCGCACTGCATCTTTAATACAGCGTGAGATATCTGCACTACGCACTAAAGGCCGCGCGCCATCGCAAACAGCAATATAGTCTGCGCCTTCCACTTCTTTTAACGCATTGTAAACTGTGTGCTGCCGGTTTTCACCGCCGCACACCACCTTAGATACTTTATCAAAACCAAACGCTTTTATCAAATCGGAACAAAACACCAAATATGTCTGCGGCACCGCCAAAATGATGTCATCCACCGCATCTGCATCAGAGACTGCCGCAATGGTATAGGCAAGCATTGGCTTACCGCCGACAATTAGAAACTGCTTTGGCGTATCGCCGCCCATGCGCGTGCCGCTGCCCCCCGCGGCAATGACTGCAGTCACTTTTGCGTTTGTGCGCATTCGCCTCATGCATCCGTCTCCTTCATTCAAATTTTTGTCAAATAATCTTTTCAATTAACGCTTCTGCATCTTCATAGTTCTCATCCAGCGCCAGTACAATTTCACTTAAGAAAATGTTCTTCGCGCTTGCAAGCATCTTTCGCTCTCCCGTGGAAAGCGGCTTTGCCTGTTCCCGCAGTATCAGCTCTTTTACCACTTTTCCAATTTCAAACAGGTCACTTTTCATCACTTTATCCAAATTTTCCCGATATCTTGCGTTCCAGTTTTCGTTGACGCAAACCGTGTGCGCTTTTAAAGCGCGCAAAAGAGCACGCGCTTGTTCACAGTCTAAAATTTTTCGAATGTGCACTGTGTCAATTTTGTCATAGGGAATTGAGATATTCATAGTTGTGTAGGGCAGCTTTACCACGAAATACTTCTTGGTCTCACCCAGCACATCCTTTTCCACAATGTCCTCAATAATCCCTGCTCCATGCATGGGATAAAAAATTTTATCGCCAATATCAAACATTTTAAACAGCGCACATGGAGTGAATATTCCGGTAAAATGTGCCGGATTCACGCGCAGACGCGCCAGCTCCCCCCTTTTTGTCATACAATCCTTTTTAAAATTATTATATCACAAATTTCCTTTGTTGTAAATATTTTTATATTACGCGCTTGGTCCATTTCCCGCGGGAAAACCGAATCTTTGCAATCACCATTCTTCCGCCGCAGTCTAGAAACATTACAATCCAAACGCCAATCAGCCCCAGCCCGCACATAATTGCCAGCACATAGGCCATAACCGGCCGGAAAATGCCAATCCCACAGATAGAAAGCAGTGTGACAAATTTGGTGTCGCCCGCGCCGCGCAGGCTGCCGGTCATCACCATATTGGACGACTGCACATAGGTAATAAGCGCCGCGAGCACCATTACGCTGGTGGCAGCTTCCATCACCGCCCGATCGTCAGTATACAAGCCGACTAAAAGGTTTTTCCCAAATGTAAACAGCAAAAATAACCCAATGGATATCACCATTGCAAACCGCTGGGTCGCTTTTCCGTAAATAATTGCCATATCCGGCCGGTTTTTTCCCAGGCTTTGCCCGACCAGCGCCGTAGATGCAATGGTGAGTCCGTTTCCAAATGCAGTGGACAAATCCAAAATACTCGCACAAATTTGATGGATAGAAAACGCCATAGTACCGAGCTTTGCCACTACAATCGCACTTGAGAAAAACCCAAACCGCAAAAACAACTGCTCTACTAACACGCTGGAGGAAATATCCGTCAAGCTCAGCAACGTCTTTTTGTCAAACCGGCACAGCGCTTTTAGCTTGATATGTAAAAACCCGTTTTTCCCCGTCACAGAATGCAAGGAGATAAAAAATGCGACGATATTGCCCAACATGGTAGCAATGGCCGCCCCGCGCACACCTAAGCGGGGAAATCCAAAATTTCCGCCAATCAGCAAATAGTTAAACACCAGATTTACAACATTTGCTAAAATATTGGTCCGCATGGAAATTTTGGTGTTCCCAATTCCACGCTGCGCCGCATTGATGGTAAGCGATAGGTTGAAGAAAAACAGCCCAACCGTAATAATTCGGAAATAGCCTGCCGCATCGTCTATGATATCATTTTCCGCGCCGGCAATGTGCAAAATGGGCCTGGCAAACATAAAACCGAACAGGGAAATTACAGCCGACGCAATCAAACTGATCATAAACGCCTGCGAAAGGCAGCTGTTTGCACCCAGCCGATCCTCCTGCCCTTTTCTGCGCGATACAATCGCCGTAACGCCGGTGTTAAGCGACAGCACAAATGCCTGCAAAATAAACTTGGGCTGCGTGGTGATGCCAACCGCCGCAATGGCATCAACGCCCACGGCGCCAACCATCATGGTGTCCACCGAGGCAATGAGCGACACCAAAACCATTTCCAAAATGGCAGGCCACGCCATGTCAAAAACCGTCTTATAAACCTCTTTGACCGGCGGCAAAGCTCCCACCTGCTGCCCAGATTTTAACATGCTTTCACATTTGCCAAACCGATCTGTCAACTGCATATGTTTTTCTCCCATCTCCCGCAAAATCAGGTGTCGCTAAAAAATGTTTATGTAATTTTCGCACATTTTAGGTGCGGAGCATATCCGCCATGTCATCCAACCGCGCTTCCTGTGCTGGCTTTTGCTTTGCGCTGTGCCTATAGGTGGGTACAATCTTAGAAATTGCATTTATCACACTTGCCTCGTCCCCGCTGTCTGCGGCAGATTTGAGAACCGCCAAATCTCTTTTTAATGTGTCATAGTCGCAAAAAATGGGCTGCCCTACAAAAATTTTGCTGTGCGCCGTTTTTTGCAGGCCCTCCTCATCCATTAAAATTTCTTCGTATAATTTTTCGCCGGGACGAAGTCCCGTAATTTTAATTTCAATATCCACATTGGGCTTGTAGCCGGAAAGACGGATCAAATTGACCGCTAAATCATAAATTTTAACCGGCTCGCCCATGTCCAGCACAAAGATTTCGCCGCCCTTGGCATAATAGGACGCTTGCAGCACCAGCTGCGTCGCTTCGGTAATGGTCATAAAAAACCGCGTGATTTCCCTATGGGTCACCGTAACCGGTCCGCCATTTTGGATTTGCCGCTTAAACAGAGGAATGACGGAACCATTACTGCCCAGCACATTGCCAAACCGGACCGCCACAAACTCGGTTTTACTAGCCGGCTGAAAGGACTGTACAATCATCTCACAAATCCGCTTGGTCGCGCCCATGACATTGGTGGGATTGACCGCCTTATCAGTAGAAATCAAAACGAATTTCTCCACGTGAAATTTGTCAGCGCAAACAGCCAAATTGAGTGTGCCAAACACATTGTTTTTTACCGCTTCGCCCGGGCTGTCCTCCATCAGCGGCACATGCTTGTGCGCAGCTGCGTGGAATACAATATCCGGCCGGTGTGTTTCAAAAATCTGCTCCATTCGGTTCACATCCCGCACAGAGGCAATTAGCACCACCATGTTTAAAAACGGATAGACCATTTTTAGTTCTGTCTGAAGATCGTATGCATTGTTTTCATAAATATCGACAATGATGAGCTTTTGGGGATTAAACGCCGCAATCTGCCGGCACAGCTCACTTCCAATGGAACCGCCTCCGCCGCTCACCAGCACCGTTTTTCCTTCCAGCACCTGCACAATTTCATGGTTGTTGAGCATGACTGGCTCCCTTGCCAGCAGGTCTTCAATTTGCACTTCCCGAATCTTTTTCCGATATTCCTTGGCATATTCAATGGTTTGGGATATACTGGGCAAAATGCGCACCTTGCAGTCCGTTTTCGAGCAGATCTCCACCATCTTCCGAATCTCCATATCGCCCGCAGACGGCATGGCAATCAAAATTTCATCCACTTCTTTGCTGGCGCAGATGTGCACAATATCATCCCGCGTACCCAGTACGCGTTTGCCTGCAAAAATCGTATTTTGCTTAGCCGGGTCGTCATCCACAAGCCCCACAATATCATAGATTAAATCATGGTTGACCAAAAGGTCGCTGATAAACATTCTGGCAGCACTGCCCGCGCCAACAATAAGCAGTTTTGTACTGTTCTTTTGATGCCGCCGTCCATGCATGCCAAACAGCGCGTAGCTTCGAACCGCAATCCGCAATCCAACCGTGCCAATGGTGGAAAACAGCATAGCTAAAATATTGATTCGAATGCCAAACCAGTCTACCAAAAACAATGTTTCACACGCCACACGCAGCCCCAACGTCAGCAAAGAGGCCGCCACACAGGCAGCAACCATTAAATAGCAGTCACGAAATGTGGCATACGGCCACATGTTTTTATAAATTCCCAAGCTGTAAAACATGGCAATTAACACCGCCGCTGCAACCAAAGGGTTTAAAAACCGGCCCCCTTCAGCAGAGAACAGCGCCGCCGCAACCGATTGATAGGGCTGATAAAAAAGCCCCGCCAGAAAAAACGAGGCTATCACAATTGCGAAGTCAATCGCCATATAATATAGATTTCGCTTAAAATAATCAACCATACAAAAAGCCCCTTGCCCCCTGTGATCTTCTTACAATAAGAACAGTATAGCACAGTCTGCGTAAAAATTCAACGCTCCATTGCCGGCGATTTTTCCCAACACCAGTATGTAGTACATACGAGTGTATCGAGCGCATACAGCATCCTTATTAAAATTTGAAAACTGCACCGACAACGCCCGCGGCAATAATATAAAATACAGGGTGGATTTTCCATTTGTTGGTCAAAACGAGCATCACAATAAACAGTAAAACCGAACGGTAATTTACTGCCGTAGCCCACGTCTGAAAATCCGGCCGCAAAAGCGCAGCTTGGATCATGCCAACGCCTGTAGCAGCAATCATGCCGGTCACAACCGGGCGCATGCCATAAAATGCGCTCTTTACATAAAAATTATCCTTAAATTTTGTATGGAATCCAGCAACAGTCATAATAATTATATTCGAGGGGATGACCACCCCGAGTGTAGCAATAATACCTCCGAGCACTCCGGCGGTATGAAATCCCGTATAGGTGGCCATGTTAATGCCAATTGGCCCCGGCGTAGACTCTGAAATGGCAATCATATCGAGCAAAGTTTGACTGGAAAACCAGCCGTATTTTGCGCCGAGCTCCTCAAGGAAAGGGATAGCGGCAAGCCCGCCGCCCACAGCAAACAAGCCAATTTTGAAAAACTCCAAAAATAAAGTGAGAAGAATACTCATTTTGCGCCCCTCTCTTTTAATGCACTCAGCGCGATACCTGCCAGTGCAGCACCAATTACCAAATACACTGGCGACACGCTTATAAGCGACAGTATAAAGCTTATAGCGACCAACCCGATGCAAATTTTATCCACAACTGAATTTTTCCACATGCTCAAAACAGCGTTGATAATCAGCACTGCCACTACGACGCGGACACCGTTTAAAATGTGTGCGACAATCGCATATTCTGAAAAATTTGCAATAAACGCCGCGATAATCAGAATAATGACCACGGATGGAAACACCATGCCCAATGTGGAAGCAATGCCTCCAGCTATGCCCTTCCTCTTATAGCCGATAAATGTTGCGGTGTTGACCGCAATCACCCCTGGCATGCACTGCCCAATGGCAAAATAATCCAACATTTCCTGGTCGGTTGCCCAATTCCGCTTTTCCACAAACTCCCGCTGAATGAGTGGCAGCATCGCATACCCGCCGCCAAAAGTAAATGCGCCGAGCTTTGCAAATATCAAAAACAGTTGTGCCAAATCTTTCAAATTTTCAAATCCTCCTTGCAAAAAATATCGCCGTTCCCCTTTCAAAGTATCGGCGTTTTTAAAATATTTCATAAATAAAATTCATGTTTATTGTATCGGATTTTTGTATAAAAAACAAGCATTTTAGAAAATTTCTACGAAACTTTACCATTTTTTACAAAGGATTTACAGGCATCCGCACTTTTCCTTATGAAAACGCTTATCTCCTCAGTTTGAAAATACTAACACTGTAAAATCGCCGTTTCCCATACAGTGAAGCACACCTGCAGCCGCCGGAATGAAAAACCGGTCCCCCTGTTTTGCCGGCAAACTGGACAGATTGTCCGAAATGGTCCCTTTTCCCTTTGTAACAACCGCTACGGCAAAATGTCCGTCCAATGGGATGGACGCATTGGCACCGGAAAGCTCCCACATTTTAAACTTGTCGGTGGTGTCCTCGTCCACAATGACCGCACAGCCTGAAAAAATTTCCTTGCGGGGCACAAAATACCGGCGCACCGTTTCTTCTAAAGAATATCCTTCATAAGTAAAACAGTCAAACATTTTAGAAAATCCCAGCCCGCCGGTAAGCTTCTCGTCCGACAGCCGGATTCCGGCAGGGGTAACCCGTTCGGGGATGACCATCAAATCGGTTGGCTCCTGCAATTCCGCCATCAGGCATCCCCCGCCGATTGCGTGCGGCACTCCGCCGTCCACAAATATGCAGTCGCCGCGTTTTACCGGCAGCCGGTTGAGCCGCGCAAGCATGCCTGGAATATCCTGCCGCCAAAAGCAGTCCTCCCAATCTGCACGGGTGATGCCGGGCGCAAACCCCAAATACACACAGGCGTCCGGCTCCGCCTCTAAAATATACCACAACTCGGTTTTGCCAAACTCGGAATGGAATGCCTCTTTGGCAAACGCCACCGTAGGATGCGCCTGAATGACCAGCCGCTCTGCGGCGTCCAGCAATTTTACTAAAATCGGCATTTGCACGCCGTGTTTTTGTACGCACGCCTCTCCCAGCATGCCAGCCGGGTCGCTTTCTAGCAAATCTTTTAAAAATGCGCCGTCCGTTGTTTTGCAAAGCCCTTCGTCCGGGCAGTTACGCCCCGGGTTAAATGCGCGCACGCAAGACGCAATCCAATCCTCCGGGAAATGGCCGTCCTCGCATGTCTCTGCGCAACACAGCCTGTCAATCCGTGCACCGCCCAAATACGTGCGCCAAACGCGCTGCGGCAATAGCTGGATCATTGTTTTGCCTCCTGTTCAATTAGAATGATTGCCGCATCCGCCGCGCCGGTTTCACACCAGCCGTTTTGGAGCGTCCCGCGGTAAACATGGGATATATTCCATCCTTCTGCAAGCTTTAAGACGCCGCCCGTCTTTTCCGCGTGATAGTTGACCGCAACCAAAAGCCGCTGCCGCCCGTTAAACGGATGCTCTGTCACACCCATCCATGCGTCACGCTCGCAAACTGCAAGATTTGCAGCAAACGGCCGCATCAACATGCGGTATACCGCCGCATAGTCGGGCGCGTCTTCCCTATGAAATGCCCCCAGACACTGCGCCACCTCATGTTCCAAAGGATAGAGCAGGCAGTATACGCGCCCCTTTCCAAATGTGTGCTCCACCAGTGCAGGCCGGCCCGCCTCGTCCTTTGCAAGCACCGTTCCATCGATGCGTTCAATATTGTAACGATAGGTACCCCGCAAAGGAAGTGTTGCGCCGTCAAGCCTCACAAAATCAGTCTTCCCATCCTTTTCCCGGCTGGACACATGAATGCCGGTAATCTCCGGAAAATCCCGCACAAACTCGCCGTCCATGGAAAGGTACAGCGTTGCGCCGTTTTGTACCCGTTCCAAAAGCGCCCGCAGCCTGCGGAAACTGATTTTTTTCACACAGGGCATCAAATAGAGCTGCGCTTCCGGCAGCGGCGCGTCCGCGTAGGCAAACTGTATCTCCATCCCCGCCTGCACACCAAGCGCCGTCACATTGTTTGCAAGCGTGGGGAGCGCCTTCCCAAATCCACCAGTCACAATGCAAACCGCGCTCATAATGCGTTCAGGCAATCTGCGAAATGGCAGTGCTGCAACCGTATCCAAAAATACTTTTGCCTTCTTTCCAACCGGCTTTACCGTGCGGTCATAACGGAACAGCCCATAGTCGCTTCCAATGGAGTTCCAGTCGTACGGCGTATGCCTCAAACGCCCCTGGTCAAACGCGCACCACCAAAATAGCCCATCTAAGCCCCGTACCCACATGGAATAGAGCACAAGATTCATATAACGCGCTTCCGATTGCTCGCTGCAGTTGAGATATCCCGTCGTTCCAATTTCCTCCACCATGCAGGGCTTTTGCCCCAGCCCCGCCATCATAAGCGCATTGGATACTGGATAAAGCGCTGGCCGCATGGAATCCATCGGGTCGTTTGCAGTGTAAAAGATGTGATAGGGATGCGTGGTGAGAATGTCCGTGTGCTCCGCCTGGTCAAACACTGTCCACTCCCCTTCCGCGTTTGCAAAATCCAGTCCGGAAATGACCGGACGGCTTGAATCGCAAACCCGGATCGCATCCGAAATCGCCGCTGTCCACATCCACGCCTCGCTTTTTGACGCGGCGCCAGTCGCCAGGCAGTTGCACTCGTTGCCCAAATCCCACGCACAAATTGCCGTATTGTCTTTAAAACGGGTTACAAAATACTTGACAAACCGTACTTCCCACTTTATCACTTCCGGGTCTGTGAGCGCGTTTTTGCCTTCAAATGCCGGCGGCAAAAACAGCCTGCCGCTCATCCAGCCGGTAATGAGCGAAACAATCACCTGCATGCCGTATTTTTGTGCCAACCGCAAAAATTCTGAAAACCGCTCTATTGCAGCTGTACTGATGCCACACCGGCCTGCTTCGTCGTCTGATAGCGGCTCTTCTCCCAGCCGGTATTCCACAATAGAAAGCCGGTTGTTATAGTGGGCTTTTAACGGCTGAAAATCGGGCCAAAGCGGAAAGACACGCAGCATGGAAATGCCGTTGTCCCGCATAGCGGCAAGGTCTTTTTCCACACAAGCTGCATCCCAATCCGACCACATATTTGTGCCAGCGTGAGACGCCCAATAATTGACGCCAATATAAAAATTTCCTGTCTCTGTAAGCTGATGCATCGCTTTCCCATCCCCTTTTGTTCTTCACTCTACTGCCTATTATAGCGAATCATTTGTGTATTGTAAATAGCATCCGCCTAAAACGTTTGGCAAAAGTTACAAAAAATCATCCAAAAATTGGTAATTCCTCACAACATTCATGATTTTTAAAAGGAATAGTTGCTTATAAAATTCCGATATAATATAATTCCAAATATCGTAAATGATATCGTTTTAGGAGTGATAAAATGTTAAAACGTGCTTCCATTGCGGCAGTTCTTATCGCTATGCTTTCTATGGTTTGTTATGCAGCAGATAGCACAAGTGTCGTTGTAAACGGGGATTCCCTCAACTGCGAAGTCATTGTCAAAGACGACCGGGTGTATGTTCCCCTGCGCGCTGTCTCGGAATCATTGGGTGCTACAGTTTCCTGGGATGATACAAGCCAGACGGCAAGTGTTGATTTGGCAAATGAAAATGACTTGTCCGCTATGATTGCAGACGTTTCCCAATCCGTTGTTGGAATTGTCGGAAACTGTCGGACTGACTCCACGCATCAGGGAATGGGCATTGAAACTACATCGCACGGGACTGGCGTCATCATCAAATCCGGCGGTGAAATTTTAACAAATGCCCACGTAGTCAAGAATTTGGAGCAAATTATCGTAGTAATGAGCGATGGCCTGGGGTATGAGGCGCGATTAAAATATATAGACGAGACAATCGACCTTGCCGTGATTAAAATTGACCGCATCGGGTTAAAGCCCATTCGTTTTGCAGCGCCAGAAAGCATTATGACAGGGCAAACCGTTGTGGCAATCGGCACGCCTATCTCTTTTTCTCTGCGCAATTCCGCTTCAAAAGGAATCATCAGCAGTGCATATTGCAGCCTGTTTTCCGATTACCGGCTTTTGCAGACCGATGCCGCAATCAACCCCGGAAACAGCGGCGGCCCGCTGGTAAACACCCGCGGAGAGCTTGTCGGTATCAATTCTTCTAAATTTTCTTCGGTGGACATTGAGGGGATGGGATTTGCCATTCCAGTGGATACCGTCACCTATACAATCAAACAATTTGAAACCTATGGCCGTGTCCGCCGGTGCAATACCGGCCTGGATTTGGAAGAATCCTGGGCGTCGCGCATGGACTTGCCTACACTGGACGGCCTTACTGTTACCGCAGTGGCTGCAGGCTCTGCCGGGCAAACTGCTGGAATTATGGCAGGCGATGTGATAATGGCAATTGCCGGACAGCCTGTGCACAGCATGGTAGACTATAACGAAGCAATGAAAGTGTATACAATCGGCGATCAGATGGAGTTTACAATTTCTCGTAATGGGACGATGCGCGAATTTTTATAAACGACGGACGATACTATCTATTGATGACAATGGTTGGCGCGGAGCAAGGCGTTTCCGTATTTAATGAAACCTGTAAAATTCCTGAATCCTTCGACTTGACCTTTTCTGCGTCTACCGCAGAGGATCTCAGCGATGTTGACAAATCCACCAATATGCACACCTTCCGTTCCAAAAACTATGGATTGGAGCTTGAGCTGCCCGGCGATATTATAGATACATCGGATGTAAACGTTGAAAACAAATTCGAATTTGTAAATTGGAACGACGACGGTATTGCCGATCCTGGCATTCAAATTTCTGTATATTCCTCTTTTGAAGGCCATACCTATCAGTCCTGGGCAGAAACAGACTACAAAAACCGAATCAAACAACTAAATCCCAAACATGCAACTTTTACTCCGCCTATCCAGTCAAAAATTGCGGAAAAGGATGCTATGACCTTTACAGAAGAGGTGAATGTCGGCGATAAAACCTATCGTGCTACCTCCATGTTTATTGACGCCGGCGATTATTTTTATCGTATTTTTATACAGTCAACCGATACTCCGAAGGGCAATGCACTGGTTAACAACGTGAAGTCTTCTTTAAAACTCACTCCAATCAATGCAGCGGAAATTGGCAGACTGGTGTGCAATAACGAAGGGGAAATCCGTTACAAAGAGTTTAAACCCGGTATCAACAACGTTACTTATCAGGCCCCCTCCACTTGGAAAGAAGGCACAACCGATGAGATTTATTACGTTGGGGACATAGAAAATTTGAATTCTTTTGGATTTTTTACCATTCCCAAACAAGGGCTTGACGGCGTATCGTCCAACGATGTTGCCAAATCCCTCTATGAAAATATAGAAAAACAAAAAAATATGACGATCACCTCTACAGTTAAGAGCTCAGACCTGTTTTCCCGCAGCGCCTTTATGTTTTCCTATCAAAAAAAGGAAGAAGACAGTACTGTCAATTATTATTACTATGTTGTTCATGAAAAAAGTAATTTTTACGTGCTGATTTACTTTGTCGACGATGTTTATGATGGCGCCCAAGCAAAAGAAATACGAGATACGATTTTAACTTCATTTCAGTGTGACGGATAAAATAACATTCAGTTTCTCATCCTCTCCAAAAACGCCTGCTCAAAAATGTAATTGAGCAGGCGTTTTTTGTATTGACTTTATGAAATATTTGTGGTAATATATGCTATATGGATTTTTTATGCGCCTGTAGCTCAGCTGGATAGAGTGTCAGACTCCGACTCTGAAGGTCGTGCGTTCGAATCGCATCAGGCGTACCACCAGGCTGAGCCTGGACGCAGTTGGCGTTCCGGGCTCAGTTTTTTATTTTGCCTTTTCACTCGTGTTTTCAGTGGATATCTATTTTGTCAACACTTCCCACGCCGCCGCAAGCTTCATAGCGCTTGCGGCGGTTTTTTATTTTAAAAGCCACCGGCGCGCTTATTCCGCTGCGTCTCCTTTTCCGAAAAAGGCCGCGCTACGCCTTTGCGGCGCACTTGTAAACGCGCTCGCGACGCGCCAGCTTGCTGCCTAACCTTTTTCGGGGGACGATGGCATAGCGCAGGTCACAGCAGTACTGTAAAATCCCTCATTCGATTTGCTTGATATGACAAGTTCGCCATTTTTAATAAATTGCTGTATTCTTTTTGCAATGAAAACATCACCCGTAGGAATTTTTTGCTTTCCTAAAGCGCCACCGATAATATGCGCTATTTTACAAGTTTCTTTTGGAAATTCTTTTCTGATTAAATCGTCATAATAGCTTATATCGGCACTCATTACAGAACCATTTTCTACAACTCGCAGCAACGCGTTTTCATCTTTGAGAAGCTGCCACTTACTGGCTAAATCACCGACTTCTTTTTCTGTCAGCACTTTTTCTTTCTCTAAAAAAGTCCCGAATAACTGTGGCTCAACTTCACCCCAGCCACGGTATTCTATGATACAATTATCTTTTCTTGTGATTTTCCGAGGCAATTCAACAACATGAATTTGTGTTTTTCCACCCTTTAATAAATCTGCAAGAAACAATAATCCGCATTGCGCATCAGGAGTAAAATCTAACCAAACCCTTATTTGAGATGGATTCGATTTTAGCTTTTGCAAATCGCTCATACAATTCGTCCAAAATTCATTTACAGCGGCTTCCGTATCCTCTTGCCCATTATATCTGTCAAAGGAAAACATCGCCCGAATGTACTCTTTTCGTGGGCAATCCTCCAAACCAATTGGTGATTTTATATCGCCTTCCGACAAACCAAAAGAAACACCTACAATATCTTCTCTTTTACCGCCCAATGGAACTGCTAATTTTTGTAATCCCATTTGTCTTTTTCGATATTCTTTCATTGCTTTTCTTTTCGCAAAATAGGAAAGCAAGCCTTTTTTATCTGTGATGATACCCACCGCACTGCCAATAACATCATTTCCACAATTTTGCGCTAAGGTTAATGCGCCCTTTACAGAATCGTTAAAACAAATTTCTAACATTTTGCATCTCCAATCTTACAGGATTCATTCTCCATCTGTGCTTCAAATCTCAGTTTGTCGTTTTTTCCCCTCGCTGTGGCATATCCCCCCTTGCAAGTTCGGCTTTCTGTGCGATACGCACAAGCCATTGTTATTCTTCTTCTGTCAGCTTATTGTATGCGCATTGTTCCAGAATTTAGTTGACTTTTCAAACACCGTACTATATAATAAAAATTATGTTACATATATCAATTTCAGGAGGGTTACAACGTGGAACATATCGCAAAACACGAGTTTTACGTGGGCATTGATTCAGACGGCACAGCGTTTGACTCCATGACCGCAAAGCACACGCGCGCATTCATTCCCTGCATGATTGCAGAATGGGGCCTTCAAGCTATTTCTGAACATGTATACCGCATTGCAGAACATATCAATTTGCATGCGTCCACCCGCGGCGTCAATCGCTTTCCAGGCTTGGTGCTCACATTTGACGCACTATCAGAGCTGCCGGACGTTCCCTTTGACATTGGCGATTACACCAGCTTGCGGGAATTTTGCGACTCCAATTTCCCCATGTCCAATGCCGGGCTGGATGCGTATATCGAAAAGCACCCCGATCCGTTTCTTACAAAAGTACGGCACTGGAGCGGTGAGGCGGACATTTTGTTTGCCAAAGAGGCCGCAAAGCTTCCGCCGTTTAAAAATGTGGAACCGGCGCTTAGAAGTATGCATCCCTACGCCGATTTGTCTATCATTTCGGCAGCTTCTAAAAAGGGCCTCATTGACGATTGGAGCCGTGCGGGCATTTTGTCTTACATGACAAGCGTTGCCGGGCAGGAAGAAGGCAGCAAAGCCGAGCAGCTCACTGCAGCAATTGCAGATCAGTATGATAAGTCCAAATGCTTGATGTTAGGCGATGGGATTGGCGACTACAAAGCGGCCAAAAGCGCTGGCATATTGTTCTTCCCCATTTTGCCATCCCGCGAAGAGGAATCGTGGAAACGGCTGCAAGAAGAGGTGTTCCCGCTGTTTTTAAAAGGCGGTTACGCTGGGAAAGCGGAAGAGGAGCTGTGTAACGAATTTTTTGACATTTTAGATCCGGAGGGCACAAAACAATGACGGAAGCCTTGTTACAATCTATGTCTTTGGAAGAAAAAGTGGGCCAGCTTTGCGTCCCCATTTTGCAGTCTGGTGAAATTACGCCGGAAATCGAGCGGGCGATCACGAAAATCGGTGTGGGTATGATTCGGTTTTGCCCCGACGCGGAATTTGACAATGCCAGCAAAATTGTCGGCAAACCAAACCGTTACCGCACGCCGTCGGAAATGGCGGCATTCACCAACGAAATGCAGGCGCTTGCAAAGAAAACGCCGCATCAGATTCCACTGCTCATTGCCGTGGACCAAGAAGGCGGTACCCGAAGCGACGTCAACCGCGCGGGTGCGGCCGTGTATGCCAGCCATATGTGCTTTGGCGTGGCAAACGATCCCGATCTCACCTACCGCGTTGCCAAGGCGACCGCAGAGGAATTTGCCGCAATGGGTATCAACCTGGTGCAGGCGCCGATTCTAGACGTATTCCGCCGTCCAGGCTATAAAACCATGAAGGCCGCCACCTTTGGCGAAGATGTGACGCTTGTGACCAAACATGCCGCAGCCATGCAGCGCGGATTCCGCGACGGCGGGATTTTGGCGATGGTCAAGCACTTTCCCGGCTACGGCTCCATTGCCACCGACGCGCACAAGGGCGTGGCGGAAATTACAAAGCCGCTGGAGCTGTTAGAATGCGAGGATGTGGCGCCATTAGTATCTTTAATGCAGGATGACGGCGTGGACGCCGTGATGGCGGGGCACGCGATTGTAAAATGCCTGGATGCCGAATATCCGGCAACCCTTTCAAAAGCGGTAATCAATGATTATTTGCGCGGCAAACTGGGATTTGACGGCGTGGTGGAAACCGATGCCATGCGCATGCGCGCCATTCAAGACCGGTTTGGCACGGCAGCCGCATCCGTCATGGCCATTAACGCCGGCTGTGATTTGGTGTTGCTGCGCGGCAATGAAGCGCACTTTATGGAAGGCTACGAAGCCATTTTAAACGCCGCAAAAACGGGCGAGATTTCTGAAAAAACACTGGACGATGCTGTACGCCGCGTGCTTACCCTCAAAGAAAAAGCAGGGCTTTTTAAATCTGCCGTAACCGACCCCAACCAGGCGGACAAGGTGGTTGGATGCCCTGCGCACCGCGAAGCGCTCAAAGAATTGGCGCGCCGTTCCGTATCCGTTGTCAAGCGCGAAGATTTGCCGCTTGATAAAAATAACGACGCTAAAATTCTGGTGGTTGCGCCCGAGCCGCAAAAAATTGCGGCAGCAACGGACCCCATCCAGTCTGTGGATATGCTGGTGCGCGCTATCAAAGCACATCACGAAAACACAGAGGGCTATATCCCCGATTTGGAGCCAACCGATGAACAGATTCAAACGGCAGTAAACCTGGCAAAAAATGCAGATATCATTGTGTTTGCCTCCTGTAACGCAATTTTATACGAATCGCAGGTTACGCTGGCCGAAAAATTGTCCGGCATTGGGAAACTGCTTGTGGTTGTGGCGATGGAATCTCCGTTGGACTGCATCCACATGCCGTTTGTAAAAAACTATATTTGCACCTATGGCGTGGCAAACGACTGGGCAGTGGAAGCTGCTGCCTGCCTGTTTGGAAAGTCCGCTGGAAATGCGGTTGCTCCTATTGCGCTTTCCTAAACATCTTCTTTTTACAGAGAAAAATCAAAGCGATATTACGACAGCTCAAACATCCCATGATATAACTGGTAGTATTCGCCTTGTTGTGCGAGCAGTTCCTCATGGCTGCCGCGTTCAATAATATGCCCGTGCTCCAGCACCATAATGGCGTCTGCATTGCGGACAGTGGAGAGCCTATGCGCAATGACAAAAACAGTACGCCCTTCCATAAGACGGTCCATTCCCTTTTCTATCAATGCTTCGGTACGGGTGTCAATGCTGCTGGTCGCCTCGTCCAAGATCAAAACGGGCGGGTTCGCCGCGGCCGCGCGGGCAATTGCCAGCAGCTGCCGCTGCCCCTGCGACAGATTGGCGCCGTCCGCTGTCACCATGGTCTGATATCCATCGGGCAGACGGCGGATAAAGGAATGGGCATTCGCAATTTTGGCGGCCTGTATCACTTCCTCGTCGGTTGCATCCAATTTGCCAAAGCGGATATTATCGGCAATCGTCCCTGTGAACAGATGCGTGTCCTGCAAAACGATCCCCAAAGAGCGGCGCAGGGAATCTTTGCGGATTTCGCGTACATCAATCCCGTCATAGACAATGCATCCCTGCTGCACATCATAGAACCGGTTGATGAGATTGGTAATGGTCGTTTTTCCCGCGCCAGTGGAGCCCACAAAGGCAATTTTTTGTCCCGGCTTGGCATAAAGGCTGATGTCATGCAGTATCATATGGCCATCATCATATCCGAAGCTGACATTCTGAAAACGGACATCCCCCCGCAGGGGCACCAAATGTCCGTCCACGCTCTGCCATGCCCAGCTTCCAGTAACCTCTCTGCAGGCGGCCAAAGCACCATTTTCCATGCGGACATTGACCAGTTCCGTCTTGCCCGCATCAACTTCAGGGGCTTTATACATCACCCCAAAAACGCGTTCCGCCCCCGCGAGCGCAGCAAGCAAAAAGTTGCTCTGCTGGGTAAACTGGTTGATGGGCAAAGCCGCCTGCCGCACAAAAACCAGATAGCTGGCAAGGCTCCCCACATCTGTCTTGCCCTGTATGGCCATAATGCCGCCCAGCGCCGCAACAATTGCATAGTTGATATAGGAGATGCTGACCACTGCCGGAACCATGGTGGCAGCATAGCTCTGGGCGCCGGTACCGGCTGCCCGGAGCTTTTCATTTTTCTGACGGAACAATTTTAAGTTTTCAGCCTCATGGTTGAAGACTTTCACCACCTTCTGCCCATTGACCATCTCCTCAATGTAACCGTCCAATTCCCCCAATGCGGCTTGCTGGCGGCTGTAATATGCTTTGCTGCGCTGTCCGCTGTATCGGATATATAAAAACATTGCAACATAGCACACCAGTACAATCAGGGAAAGCTGCCAGTTTAAAACAAATAGCAGCACAATGGTTCCCACCATCTGGATAAAGCTCTGTATCACCATTGCAAAACTGTTGTTGAGCGCATCTGAAATCGTGTCAATATCGTTCGTGTAGTAACTCATGACATCACCATGGCGGTGTGTATCAAAAAAGCGCAGCGGAAGCTTTTGCATATGCGCAAATAAATCACGCCGGATATCATACAAAACCTTCTGTGCCGCCCGGACCATAGTCTGTGTATAACCGTAAGCAGACAAAACGCCCAGTCCAAAAATACCGGCTGTGAGCGCAACGCCCGCAAGCAGGGACTGGATGTCCCCAGAGGCAAGATGGTTGACCACTGGACGAATCATATAAGTGCCAAGCAGGTTGGCAAGCGCGCTGACCGTCACCAATACCGCCACAATTAACAGTAAAAATTTATGACGCCCCATATAAGAAAACAAGGTGCACAAAGTAGACCATAAGTTTTTCGGCCGTTTACCGGCAGGCTTCTGTGCCATCTTCTTCCTCTCCTTTCATCTGGGAATAATAGATTTCTTGATAAATGGGGTCGCTTTTTAACAGCTCCGTATGGGTGCCGCAGGCGTGAATCTTACCATCGTCCAAAATGAGAATCTGATCTGTATCCATCACGGACGTGACCCGCTGGGCAATGATGATTTTGGTTACATCTTTCAGCTTTGCCAGGGAACTCCGGATTTTTGCCTCAGTTGCGGTATCCACCGCACTGGTTGAATCGTCAAAAATTAGAATTTTCGGCTGTTTGAGCAACGCCCGCGCAATGCAGAGGCGCTGTTTCTGTCCGCCGGAAACATTGACCCCGCCCTGGCCCAAATCTGTTTCCAATCCCTGTGGCATCCGGCTTAGGAATTCGTCCGCACAGGCGTCCCGACAGGCTTGCCAAATGGTTTCGTCATCCGCCTTCTGGTTGCCCCAAAGCAGGTTTTCCCGAACAGTGCCGGAAAAAAGGACATTTTTTTGCAAAACGATGCCGACTGCGTCGCGCAAAGCGGTCAAATCATAGTCCCGCACATCCCTGCCCCCTACGCAGACACGGCCTTCCGACACATCATACAGGCGTGGGATGAGCTGTACCAGTGTGGTTTTTGCGGAGCCCGTCCCGCCTAAGATTCCAACTGTCTGGCCGGCGGGAATCTTAAAATTCACATCGGACAGCGCATATTCCTGTGCCTCCTCTTTGTACTTAAACGACACATTTTCAAAGGCAATGCTTCCATCTGGTATCACTGTTTCCGCGTTTTTTGCAGAAGAGAGGGTGGGCTGTTCGTCCAGCACCTCAGTGATACGCTTGGCGCTGGCCAGCGAACGGGTCAGCAGCAAAAACACATTGGAAATCATCATCAGGGAGTTCATCACCTGCATGACGTAACTCAAAAATCCGGTCAAGGCGCCTACCTGTAAATCGCCATGTAAAATCATACGGCCCCCAAACCACATAATGAGCACAATGGCGGTGTACATCACCAGCTGAAAGGCAGGCTGATTCAAAACCGCGTACTGAAACGTTTTCTGGCTGGCCTGCATCAGCTCCCCATTGACGCTTTCAAATTTTTCTTCTTCGTATTCCCCGCGTACAAATGCCTTTACTGCACGGATGGCGGTCAACCCTTCCTGCACCACGTTGTTCAGGCGGTCAACTGCCCGCTGCAGCCGGCCATACATGGGCGCAACCTTTCGCACAATCAGGTATAAAATGACTGCAAGAAGGGGTGTACTGACAAAAAAGACGAGGGAAAGCTTTGCGTTCATCATAAACGAAAGGCCAATCCCCATCACCAGCATGACCGGCCCGCGCACCATCGGGCGGAACCCGCCGTTGATGGCGTTTTGCAAAATGGTGACATCGGTGGTCATCCGCGTGACAAGAGAGGAGGTTTCAAAATGGTCCAGGTTTGCAAATGAATACTTCTGCACCTGCTCATACTGTGCCTCCCGAATTTGTGCGCCAAAGCCATAAGAAGCCCGCGCCGCAAACTTTGCATAGAGCAGGCCGGTTATCAACGCTAAAATCGCGCAAACTCCCATCTGCACACCTTTTCCCCAGATAAACGCCACATCATGGTTCGCCACGCCAACATCAATGATATCCGCCATTAAAACGGGGATAACCAGTTCAAACCCGGTTTCCACAATGACAAACAAAGCGCCCAGAAATAAATCCCTGCGGTAGCTGCCCAGATAGTGGAGCAATCGCTTTAGGTCATTCATGTGCAGTCTCCTCCTTTCTACCTTGCTGCATTTTTAAATTTTGATAAGCGCGGGAAAGATACTGCCCAAAGGCCATCCGTTCCTGTTCCGTAAAGCCCTGCAGCATCATATCCTCCATTTCCCGGCAGTGGGTTTGCCAAACTTCGTTTGCCGCACGCCCTTTTTCTGTCAGCTCCACAATATCTGACCTGCGGTTGCGTTCATCTGCGCGGCAAGTGACAAAACCAGCCTTTCCCATGCTGTCCAGCATGCGGCTGACCGCAGCAGGATCGATTTCGAAGTAACCGGCAAGCTCCCGCTGCCGGCAGGACCCGTGTTCTGCTAAATAGGCGACCAGCTTCGGCTGCCCGGTGCCAAGCCCGATTTCTCCGACATAGGGGCGTAAATAATTGCGCTGTGCGTGAGATAACCGATATAATAACATATGGAATGTCCGTTCCACTTTTGCACTCCTCCTTGACATGTCAATAATTGACATGTCAATTATACGCCGCACATAAAATATATGTCAAGTAAATTTTTGGCTATAATTTATTGATTTCTGGCCACAATTTCTGGCATTTTTGACAAAGGCGCCTTATGTGGAAGTCTAAATTGTCCAATTGTCTGCGCATAACAAAAGAGATACAGACGCTGTCTGTATCTCTTTTGCCTCACACCCGATCCGCTGATCAATGGCAATGGGTTTCACCCCTTCCCGATTGCCAATTTATTCAACCACTGACGAGAGGTTCTTCTTTTATAAGGGGTTTTTATACAATCAATTCTTTCATATGGTTTAGAATTTTCTTTTCTAAACGGGACACTTGCACCTGGGAAATTCCAAGCATTTTTGCAATTTCACTTTGCGTTTTGCCCTTAAAATAGCGCAGGATAATAATGCTTTTATCCCGTTTTTCCAGCGATTTTATCGCCTGTCCCAACGCAATCCGGTCAATAATTTCATTTTCGCCTGAGCTTGCGCGCGCAATTTTATCAATTAAAAACATGGGTGATTTGTCGCCCTCATTGATGGATTTATAAAGAGATTCCGGCGCGGCATTGGCCTCCAGCGCCACGGCGAGGTCTTCCACGTGTTCCCCCAGCCGCTCAGCAATTTCTGAAAGCTTGGGATCGCGCCCCAGTTCATTTTCTAAAATTTCCTTGGTAATTTTTGCCTTGGACGCGAGCTCCTTTAGATGCCGGCTGACTTTAATCATACCATCGTCACGCAAAAAGCGTTTAATTTCTCCCATAATCATAGGAACGGCGTAGGTGGAAAATTTCACATCAAACGCGGGGTCAAAATTTTTAATGGCCTTTATAATGCCAATACATCCAATTTGAAACAAATCCTCCAAATCGTGACCACGGTTGGAAAATTTACGTACCACGCTCCACACAAGGCCAATATTGGAATTGACAATTTGTTCTTCCGAATGCTTGTCGCCTGCCTTGGCCTGCCGGATCAGCTCTATGATATTGTCATTCACACCCGTTCACCATCCGCATTCTCAGAGTTTGTCCGCGCCAATTGTCTTTTCCATGGTCACCTTGGTGCCCACGCCGAGAATGGATTCCACCTTCACCTCATCCATAAACGTCTCCATTACGGTAAATCCCATCCCTGAGCGCTCCTGCTCCGGATTGGTCGTAAACATGGGCTGCATTGCCTGCTTAACGTCTTTGATTCCCTTTCCATTGTCCTTTACTGTAATGGTAAGCAGGTCGTCTTTTAAGGCGCAGTTTATGTATACAATTCCTCTTTTATCGGCATATCCATGTACAATGCTGTTGGTGACTGCCTCTGACACTGCGGTTTTGATATCGGCAATTTCTTCAATGGTGGGATCGGCCTGCGCGGCAAATGCCGCAACAGCGGCACGGGCAAACGCCTCGTTTTCCGACTTGCTCAAAAAATCGATGTTTACTTCATTTTCTCTCATCCGTCTTTCCCCCTATACCGCTTTTAAGGCATCGTCAATGGTTTTTGAAACCGAAACAATTTTTTGGATGCCCGATATATTTAAAATTCTATCCACATTTTTGGTGGACGACACAATGGCTACGTTGCCGCCCAGCGATTTTAACATTTTATAGCGGCCAATGATAATACCAATGCCGGAGCTGTCCATAAAGCTTAAGCTGGAAAAATCAAAAATCAAATTTTTAACATTTTCAGTTGTAATTTTATAGTCCAGTTTTTCGCGCACCGCGCCGGCCGCGTGATGATCCAGCTCACCCGTAATTTTGGCAATCAGCGTGGCGCCTTTGCTCTGAAATATAATTTGCAAAATTGATCCCTCCCAATTCCATACGCTTTATAGGTTCTCTCCTTCCTTGTCCATTCCTTCGGTGAAAAATAAGAGGTTTTGTCAAACCCCCAAAAAGTTCTCGACAAAACCTCTCACATATCCACATAAATATAAGGAGCCACACACCAAAACCGCCCCTTCCGGCCCGCAAAGCTGTGCTGCAATGCGGATCGCCTGGCAGGGGTCGGGTTCCAGTCGCACCGTTTGACAGACTGTTTTTGCATAGGAAAATACACTTTCTACGTCCTTCTGCCGCTCGCTGGGGACGCTGGTTACAATGAGTACGTCCGGTAGCGTTCCAATTTCTAATAGGGCCGCCTGATAGTCCTTATCATTTAACATCCCCACCACACACACCAGCCGTTTTTTAGAAAGCAGACGCTTTGCGGTATGTGCAAACGCCCGCATGCCATCTAAATTGTGCGCACCGTCCAGCACAAACAGCGGATGTTTCCAAAACACCTCAAACCTGCATTTCCACCTTGCGGCTTTCAACCCGCTCAAAATGGCCTGCTCTGATACCTGCCACCGATCCGGCAAACGGCGGATGGCCTCTATGGCGGTGAGCGCATTGTAAATTTGATGCTCACCTACAAGACGGATGTGCAAATCCTTTTGTGTATCGATATCAAACACACTCCCCGAAAGCCCGCTTGATGTTACCGAAAGCGTTGAAAGATCGGGCGTATACACCGGAACGCCGATTGCTTCAGCAATTTTTTCAACCACATCCCGCGCACGGGCGTCTTGTTTGGGATACAACACTGCCGGGCTGCCGGGCTTTAAAATGCCCGCTTTTTGTGCGGCAATTTTTTCCACCGTATCGCCTAGATATTTTGTATGGTCCAGGCCGATTTCCGTAATTACGCACACTTCCGGATGCTCAATCACATTGGTGCAGTCCAAAAGCCCGCCCACGCCCGTTTCCAGCACCACAATGTCACACGATTGTTCCGCAAAATACAAAAACGCAATGGCCATAATCACTTCAAACGAAATGGGATAAATGCCGCGTGCATTTAGCGTCTCCATGCATGCCTGCACACGCGCGGTGAAACGAATGAGATCGGCGTCCGAAATTTCGCGCTGGTCAATCTGTATCCGCTCATGAAACCGCTCAATGTAAGGCGAGATAAACAGTCCCGTTTTATAGCCGGCACGCGTAAAGATACTGGACAGATAGCTGCACACCGAGCCCTTGCCATTTGTGCCCGCCACGTGAACAAACCGCAGCTTTTCCTGCGGGTTTCCCAAACACTCCAGCATAAAGCGGATATTATCCAGGCCGGATTTTTTCCCAAATTTGTGTAAACCATGAATCCACAAAAGACATTCATCGATGTTCAAATTTAATTCCACCTTACAAAAAGGGCGGATTGCTCCGCCCCCATTTTTGTATCAACTTATTGAAGCGCTGCCAGGCTTTCCTTTACCTTTTTGAGCATTTCGGCATACTTTTCGCCTTTGGCACGCTCATTTTCCACCACCTTGTGCGGCGCTTTTTCCACAAACCCAGCATTGGAAAGCTTTTTTTGCACCCGGTCAATTTCGCCTTCCAGACGCGCTTGTTCTGCTTCCAGCCGTTTGATTTCTGCCGCAATATCCACCAAATCGCCCAGCGGCATATACACTTTTGCGCCGGGAACCACGGTTGTCACCGCGTTTGGGGGCACGTCCGCCATGTCAGCCTGTACCCGCACGTCCTGCCCGCCCGCAAGCTTTTCAAAAAAGGACTCACAGCCGGCAAACGTTTTTGGCGTATCAGTCACAACATAGATTTTCGCACGTTTAGAAGGCGCAACATTCATTTGACTGCGCAGGTTCCGGATGCTTTTGATGGCCTCCATCACCGTCTCCATCCGGGTTTCATCTTCGGGGAAGGAAAGCGCGTCACTTGCAGACGGCCACTTGGATATCATGATGCTCTCCTCGCCGGTGGGCAGGAATCCAAAAATTTCCTCTGTGATAAACGGCATAAACGGATGCAGCAGTTTTAACGTGTTTGTGAGCACATAGGCCAGCACGCTCTGTGCCGTTTCATACCGCTCCCCTTCTTTCTCGTAGAGACGCGGTTTGACCAGTTCGATATACCAATCGCAATAGTCGTCCCAAATAAAGTCGTAAAGCTTGGACACCGCAATGCCCAGCTCAAATTTGTCCAAATTTGCGGTCACTTCTTTTACAAGTTCGTTATATTTGCTAAGAATCCATTTGTCTTCTAACTGCAGCTTGTCTGACGCGGGAAGCTCAATTTTATCAAGGCTTAGATTGAGCAGTAAAAACCGGGATGCATTCCAAATTTTGTTGGCAAAATTCCGGCTGGCCTCCACGCGTTCATTGGAAAACCGCATATCATTCCCAGGCGAATTGCCAGTGGCAAGGGTAAAGCGCAGCGCGTCCGCGCCATATTTTTCAATCACCTCTAAGGGGTCGATGCCATTTCCGAGCGATTTGCTCATCTTACGGCCCTGGCTATCGCGCACCAGGCCATGGATGATTACATGCTTGAAAGGTTCCTTTCCGGTATGTTCGCAGGCAGAGAAAATCATGCGCGCCACCCAGAAAAAGATAATATCATACCCCGTGACCAGCGCACTGGTGGGATAAAAATAGTCCAAATCTTCCGTTTTATCCGGCCAACCCAGTGTGGAAAACGGCCAGAGTGCAGAGCTGAACCACGTATCCAGCACATCGGGATCCTGGGTCACATGCCCGCCGCACGCAGGACAGGTGTCAATGTCGGTTTTGGAAACCGTGGTCTTGCCGCATTGATCACAGTAGAACGCCGGGATGCGGTGCCCCCACCAAAGCTGACGGGAAATACACCAGTCATGGATGTTGTCCATCCAGTTTAAGTAAATTTTGCTAAACCGCTCCGGCACAAACTGCACCGTGCCATTTTTTACAATTTCCTTTGCAGGCTCAGCCAATGGGCCCATCTTTACAAACCACTGCTTGGAGGTGATGGGCTCCACCGTAGTGGAACACCGGTAGCACTGCCCCACATTGTGGCTGTGTGCCTCGGTTTTTATCAAAAGCCCCAGCTTGTCCAAATCTTCCACAATCTGCCGCCGCGCCTCGTAGCGGTCCATTCCCTGATATTTGCCGCCATATTCGTTTATGGTGGCATCGTCGTTTAGCACTTTGATTTGCTCTAAATTGTGCCGAAGCCCCACTTCAAAGTCATTGGGGTCGTGTGCGGGGGTAATTTTTACCGCGCCCGTTCCAAATTCCATGTCCACATATTCATCTGCAATGAGCGGGATTTCACGGCCCACCAGCGGCAAGACGAGTGTTTTGCCCACCAAATCACGGTAGCGGCCGTCCTCTGGATGCACCGCCACGGCCGTGTCACCCAAAAGCGTTTCCGGCCGGGTCGTGGCGATAATCACATAGTCCTCGCTGTCTTTAAACGGGTATTTGATGTGCCAAAAGTGCCCGTCCTGCTCGGAATATTCCACTTCAGCGTCTGAGAGCGCTGTGGTGCACTTGGGACACCAGTTGATAATACGGCTGCCCTGGTAAATCAGCCCCTTGTTGTAGAGGTTGACAAACACTTCCCGCACCGCTTTTGAGCAGCCTTCGTCCATGGTGAACCGCTCGCGCGACCAGTCGCATGAAGAGCCCAGCTTTTTAAGCTGGTTGATGATGCGGCCGCCATATAATCGCTTCCACTCCCACACCTTTTCCAAAAATTTTTCACGCCCCAAATCGTACCGCGTAAGCCCCTCTTTGCGCAAGGCCTCTTCCACCTTGATTTGCGTGGCAATGCCCGCATGGTCGGTGCCCGGCACCCAAAGCGCGTTATAGCCCATCATCCGCTTGTAACGGATGAGAATATCCTGCAGCGTTTCGTCCAGCGCATGCCCCATGTGGAGCTGCCCTGTGACGTTTGGAGGCGGGATTACAACGGTGAACGGTTCCTTATCTGGATCGGGCTTCGCCGTAAAATACCCCTTGTCCATCCAATTTTGATAAATACGGTCCTCTACCTCTTTGGGTTCGTATTGTTTGCCAAGCGTGTTTGCTGCCTCCATAAGACCCTCCTTATAACGTAAAAATCAGAATTGCGCCGGCCAAGCACAGCGCAAATCCAATGAGCTTTAATCCTGCAATTTTCCCCTCAGCGGCGTCCGGCCCCAATAACTTTTTTGCGCCATATGCCATAAACGCCCCGATGATAACCAGGGCAAACGCTACATACTGCATGGCTTGTTTACTCCTTGCTTTTTATTTGGCAATGCTTGTGCCTTGTCCTTTTTTAATGCAAAGCAGCTTCACCGCGTAGGTGACAAATGCAAGCGCCAGCGCACCCACTACCACCCACGAAAACACGGTGAGATATTTGCCAAAATACATGGCGTCCACCAAAAACAAAAACATCAAAAAAGTGGCGAGCTTGCCAAATACATTGGATGGAATGACCAGCTTTTCGCGCCCATACATGACTGTACCGGCCAAAATCATGATACACTCCTTGCAAATGACAAAATATAAAAACCACTTGTGGATAATACCGCCTGAAACCAGGCAGGAAATCACCGTAATCACCAAGCATTTGTCTGCAACCGGGTCCAGCATTTTGCCAATATTGGTCACCATATGAAACCGCCGTGCAATAAAGCCGTCCAGCACATCTAACGCCATGGCGCCGATAAAGATGAGCAGTGCAACAAGGCGCGCATGTTCCAGACTGCTAAAGTATACGATTGAAAACACTGGAATTAGAAGAAACCGGATCCCGGTTATGATATTTGGCAGCGTCAAAAAAACACCCCTTTTCCTTTTGTATGCCTTTAGATGGACAGGGCTTCCACCAGCTTTAGCATGTTTGTATCCACTGTTTTGGTCATTTTTAGCGCTTCGTTGACCTCATAGTCCACGATTTTGGAATCTTTGACAGCAACAATGCGGTTGATAATGCCCTGATGCAGCAACTGGACTGCATGTGCACCCATCTGGCTTGCAGTCACACGGTCTAGCACCGTGGGGCTTCCGCCGCGCTGAATGTAACCCAGTGTTGACGCGCGGGATTCCACGCCGGTTGCCTCTTCAATGGACTCGCACAGCGCCTGTGCGCCGCCCACGCCCTCGGACAAAATAATGACATAGTGTTTTTTGCCGCGGTTGCGGCCCTCTATAATGGTACGCTTGATGTCGTTGATATCATACGGCTCCTCTGGGATGATGACCGCCTCCGCGCCGTTGGCAACTGCAAGGTGCACTGCAATGTGCCCTGCGTTTCGGCCCATCACCTCCACCACGCTGCACCGTTCATGGCTGCTTGCTGTATCACGGATTTTATCAATGGCCTCCTGCGCAGTGTTTAAGGCAGTGTCGTAACCAATGGTGTATTCCGAACACCCCACGTCGTTGTCAATGGTACCGGGAATGCCGATGGTGGGCATGCCGCAGTTTGCAAGGTCGCGCGCACCGCGGAACGATCCGTCACCGCCAATAACCACAATGGCGTCAATGCCAAAAATCCGCGACACTTCCACCGCCTTTTTGACGCCTTCTTCTGTATTAAAGCTCTTGCTTCTGGCAGTTTGCAAGAATGTGCCGCCGCGCTGCAAAATATCGGAAACATCCCGCGAACAAAGCTCGTCAATTTCTCCTTTTAACAGGCCATGATACCCGCGTTTGATCCCCATTACCCGATAGCCATAGCCAATAGCGGTTCTGGTGACCGCGCGGATCGCCGCGTTCATGCCGGGCGCATCGCCGCCGCTGGTAAGCACACCGATTGTTTTAATCGCATCCATTTATCCATTCCTCCATAATCAAAATCCAATCTCAATGATGACGCCGTGCGCCTCTTCTACTTCCGCCTCTGGAACCAGTACTTTGTGGTATTCACCCTCGCCTTTGGCTGCCGGGACAATTTTTACAAGCATCCCTTCTCCAATCAGCGCCTGCGAAAGTTTGTTCGCCGCATCCTTGGTCTGCGCCAGATATACAACTGTCCACATGAAATCACATCCTTTTTTTAAAAAGGCCCCCATTCATGTATTATTCCTTGGTTTTGATCTCTCCATGCTTGGTGTAAAGAATTGCTTTGCCTTTTATTTTCATTGCGGACGTCATTTCCGTAAACTGCGCGATATAAATTTCGCCCTCGTCCAGGATTTCCGTGTGATGAAACCGGGTGTCCCGCCCACGGGTCAACCCAATGATATTGACGCCCTTTTCCAGAGCCTTTATTACAATATAGTCTGAATTTTCCATTTTCATGCTCCGTTCTTTTGTAGAATTTGGAATCAAACACATACGACCTTTATAATTTTACCCTATTTTTGGCAAAAATGCAACATTTATTTTATTTTTACCGCATCAAACCCCAGCAATTCTCCACAGGCGCGCACCAGCTCGTTGGTAAGGGTCACACAGTGCGACTGTTCCGCCTGCAAAGCCTGCCTGCAATCTTCCAGATACAACACAACCAAATGGTTCCCTTTGTGCGCGTCTATCACTGCAAGCACACGGGAAATCCACGACCGGTCCGGCACTTTTAAATACAGCTTTGCCCCGTTTGGGATGGGCATGTCTAAAAGGCTTGCAATGTTTCGCACCGTGACATTTAGATTGTCGTTATAGTCATAAGACACAACCGCATCGATACAGACCGGCGTCATGGGCGAAAACAGCCCCGGTGCGCGCTCGTAAACCGACGGAAAGGCCACTGCCTGCGCCGTACCATGCAAATCTTCTATTTCTGCAACCGCCATCTGCGCGCCGTTTGCCGTGCGTTTGACCGTGCTTTTCCGAACCAAAACACAAAGCCGTACTGCAGTCCCCTCTTTTGGGGTGCCCTCTAAAAGCTGCCCCAGATTGGCCGTCGAAAAGGCCGCGCACTTTACGCGGTGGTCTTCTAGCGGATGCCCGGAAAAATAGATTCCCGCCAATTCCTTTTCAAACAGCAGCTTTTCCGTTTTGGAAAAATCTGCCGTGTCGGTTAACCTTTCCTCCGGCACTTCCTCATCCCCCGCCAGGTCAAACAGGTTGAGCTGGCCGGACAGCCGTTCCCGCCCAGCGCGCACAGAACGGTCCATTAAGTCTTCATAGCTCAAAAACAACGCGCGGCGGTTTGGGCACAGCTCGTCAAACACCCCGCATTTGATGAGCGGCTCCAGCGTGCGCTTGTTCAGATGCTCCCACATGCGGTCCAAAAAATCAGAAAAGCTTTGGAACGGCCCGTTTTGCCTCCGTTCCTCTTCTATTTTTTGCGGCAGCGCAATTCCAACGTTTTTGATAGACCCCAGCCCAAACCGCACGTGTTTTCCCTCTGCGGTAAAATCTGCGCCGCTCTTGTTTACCGACGGCGGCAGCATGCGGATTTTGTATTTGGCAAACGATTCAATGTAGTCCGCCTGCTTATAGGAAGTCTTTAAAAGCGACACCAAAAACTCCACCGGGTAGTAGACCTTTAAATACGCCGTTTGATAGGCAATTTTGGCATAGGCTGTGGCATGTGACTTGTTAAATGCATATTTGGAAAACTCTGCAAGCTCTAAAAATATCTGCTCTGCCACATCCTTTGGCACACCGCGCGCCAAGGCGCCTGGGATGACAACGTTTCCCGCATCGTCTGTTTGCCCGTATAAAAAGGTGTGCTTCTCATTTTCCAAAACATCGTGCTTCTTTTTGGCCATGGCGCGGCGCACCAAATCCGCGCGGCCCAGCGAATAGCCCGCAAGTGACCGGAAAATCTGCATGGCCTGCTCCTGATAGACAATGGAGCCATAGGTGGGTTTTAGAATCTCCTCTAACAAGGGATGCTTGTAGGTGATGTGGCTTTGGTCCGCGCGGTTTTTTAAAAACAGCGGGATCTGGATTTTTGCCGTTGCAGGCCGAAACAGCGAAAGCCCGGCAATGATGTCTTCAAAGCAGGTGGGTTTTAAATCGCGCAAAAACCGTTTCATACCGTCGCTTTCTAACTGAAACACGCCGTCCGTATCGCCGGCTGCAATCATCTCATACACTTTTTTGTCAGCGCCGTCAATTTTATCCATGTCAAGAGAAACGCCGGTATTTTCTGCCACCAGCGCCACAGTATCGTGAATGATGGTGAGATTGCGCAGGCCTAAAAAATCCATTTTCACAAGGCCCAGTTTTTCCAAAATATTCATGGGGTATTGTGTGAGCAAGCTCTCGTCGCTTTTTAGCACCGGCACATAACGGTAAAGCGGCGCGTCGGAAATAATGACGCCCGCGGCGTGGGTGGTGATGTTGCGGGGCATCCCCTCTATGGCAAACGCCATGTCCACCATACGTTTCACTTCTGCATCCGTGTCATAGAGGGTGCGCAGCGTTTCGCTTTGCTCCATTGCCTCTTTTAACGTAATGCCAAGCGTTTTTGGAATTTGCTTTGCCACGCGGTCAGTCAGTGCATAGGAAACCCCCAGCGCACGTCCCACATCCCGGATGGCTGCACGCGCCGCCATGGTGTCAAATGCCACAATCTGCGCCACACGGTCGCTCCCATAGGTGTTTACCACATAGTCAATCACTTCCTGGCGGCGGATGTAGCAAAAATCAATGTCGATATCCGGCATGCTCACGCGCTCCGGGTTTAAAAACCGTTCAAAAATCAGTCCGTAGCGCAGCGGGTCCACATCGGTGATGTTTAACACATACGCCACCAGGCTGCCGGCGGCGGAACCGCGCCCCGGCCCAACGGAAATCCCATTTTTCCGCGCAAAATTGACGTAGTCCCAAACAATCAAAAAATAGTCGGCAAACCCCATGGTTTCGATGGTGGAAAGCTCATAGTCCAGCCGTGTTTTAATTTCATCATTCCATTCGCCGTATTTTTGCAAAACGCCCAAATCACAAAGCTCTCTTAAGCGTGTTGCAGCAGTCGTTCCGGCTTTTACAGGGAATTTTGGCAAATAGATGTGGTCAAACTCCATTTTTACATTGCACTGGCTAGAAATGGCCTGTGTATTTGCCAGCGCGTCATTTAAATTGGGGAACAGCGCACGCATTTCCTGCTCCGATTTTAAATAAAACTGGTCGGATGAAAACCGCATCCGGTTTTCGTCCTGTACCTTTTTACCGGTTTGAATGCACATCAATACATCCTGTACCTTTGCATCCTCCTGCTCCACATAGTGCACGTCGTTGGTGGCCACCAGCGGGATGGACAATTCTTTTGAGAGGGCCACAATTTTAGGTAAAATGGCAAGCTCTTCAGAAAGCCCATGGTTTTGGATTTCCAGATAGTAGTTTTCCCCATAGATATCCCGGTATGTTTCGGCAATTTCTTTTGCCCGCTTTGCATCCCCTGCCAAAAGCGCGGTGTTAACGTCGCCTTTTAAGCAGGCGCTCAGCGCAATGACCCCGTCGGCGTGTGCCCTTAACAGCTCCAAATCCACGCGTGGCTTATAATAATACCCCTCTACAAATGCGAGCGAGCAAAGGGCCATCAAATTTTGATAGCCCACATTGTTTTTGGCCAGCAGCACCAGATGCCCATAGTTGGAATCCAGTGCACGCACCTTGTCAAACCGCGTGCGCGGCGCGGTGTATACCTCACAGCCCAAAATGGGTTTTATGCCATGTTTTTTTGCCGCAAGATAAAAATCCACCGCGCCATACATGACGCCGTGGTCGGTAATTGCCAGCGCATCCATTCCAAGGTCGGCAGCGCGCTTTACGACCGGCTCAATTTTTGCCGCGCCGTCAAGAAGGCTGTATTCGGTGTGTAAATGCAAATGGGTAAACATGCAATGCTCCTTATCGTTCTATCTGACGGGCAATGTCCATCAGCTTATTGAGCCTGTGATTGACGCCCGACTTGCCAAGCGGCGGCGTCAAAAGCTCGCCCAGCTCTTTTAGGCTGAGCGCTTCATTTTCCAGCCGCAAGGCTGCAATCTCCTGCAGCCCGGGGGAAAGTGTCTCTAAAATGCCGCGCTCTTTTAACAGGCGGATACTATCCAGCTGCCGGACCGCGGCAGACACCGTCTTGTCCACATTGGCGGTTTCACAGTTGACCAGACGGTTGACATTATTGCGCATCTCTTTTAAAATTTTGACATTGTGGAACGCCATGAGCGCATTGACCGCGCCCACAATGGTTAAAACATCTGCAATTTCTTCACTGTTTTTAAAGTACAGCACATAGTTGGATTTTCGCACCACCGTTTTTGGATTGAGCGAAAGCGATTTTAGAAGGGTTGAAAATGCTTCGCTTAAGCCATAATGGCTGGTGACAAATTCCAGATGGTAATTTTTATCGGGATGGATGAGCGACCCGCCGGCAAGGAATGCGCCGCGCACAAACGCCTTTTTGCAGCAAGGGCTGTCCGTCATGCCCGGCGCAATCAAAAACCGCACATACTCCTCCGGCGCATGTTGCACCAGCCCCAGCCCTTTTAATACCGTAAGCACATCTGCCGCGTCTTCTATCCGCACCACATATCCAAAGTGCCGGGTCTGCTTCTTTTTGTACGCACTGATTTTCGGTGTTACGGGAAACAGCGCTTTTAAAAGCCGGAATACGCGGCGGGCCAAAGCGGCATTTTCCGTGACAATTTGCAAATAAAACTGATCGCCTTCCCGTTTTACCCTTCCCGCAAATCCAAAAATTGCAGAAAATTCTGCCAGCATACAGCATGGTTTCTCATTTTTCACGCTTAAAATTTCATTTTTTGTATCGGATGAAAAAGACATGTACCCATCCCCCGGTGATTTAATCAGTATCCAGGCAGTAGTGCAAAATGGTATCTGCAAGCGCATCATAATTGTGCCGTACCACACCCTTTGAAATATCCAGCAGGTCGGCCTTTACCAAGTCGATGCCATGCTCTAAAAATTTTTCTTCGTCCACCACCACAGGATACGCATTTTCAATTTTATATTTACACTGCATAGATTCCGGCACCGGCATTCTGTTCGCCACACAGCAGCCCACCACGCCCGGCCCGGCATGGCGGAGGATGGCATCCACATGGTCAAACGCCGTAAATCCATTGCTTTCGCCGCTCTGGGTCATGATGTTGCATATGTAGATTTTTTTTGCACTGCTCTTTCTGATTTCCTCGCTGATACCCTCCACCAAAAGGTTGGGAATAATGCTGGTGTAAAGGCTGCCCGGCCCTAAAATGATGCAGTCTGCCTCTTGGATGCTCTTGATACAGTCCGCCACCGGCGCAACCTTTGCCGGGGTTAAAAACAATTCTGAAATAGACTGGTGTTTGGCTTCCGCCTGCTTTGGGATGGAAGACTCTCCCAACACCACAGTGCCGTCTGAAAGCCGTGCGCCTAGGTTGACATTTTGGTTGGATACCGGAAGCACCCGGCCTTTTACCGACAAAATATCGCTGACGCGCTGCACCGCCTCTTCAAAGCTGCCGCCGCAAATGCCGCACATGGCTGCGAGGAACAAGTTCCCAAAGCTCTGTCCCTTAAGCCTGCCGCCGGTAAAGCGGTAGCACAAAAGCTTATCCATCAATGCTTCAGTGTTTGCCAGTGCTAAAATGCAGTTCCGCACATCCCCAGGCGGAAGGAAATTCAAATCCTCCCGAATCATGCCCGAACCGCCGCCGTCGTCCGCCACAGTGATGATGGCGGTGATATTTTCCGTAAATTTTTTGATGCCGCGCAGCATGGTGGAAATCCCTGTTCCGCCGCCAATTGCGACAAACTTATAATCCTTTAAGCGGGATGCCGCTTCTTTTTGATTCATCTTTCTACTCTCCTTCCTATTTGCCTACCGCCCTTTTCCAATATCGCGGTGGGTGAGCAAGGACTTATAACCCAGCTTGAGCATGAGCTTATACACATGGTTGCTAAGCGTTACAGACCGATGCTTGCCGCCGGTGCAGCCAATGGCAATCACCAGCTGTGATTTTCCTTCTTCAATATAGTACGGGATTAAAAATGAAAGCATGTCGTCTAACCGTTTGATAAATTCTTTTGTCTGCGTAAATTTTTTTACGTAGTCCTGCACCTCTTTGTCAAGGCCAGTTTTATTTTTTAACTCTGGAATGTAATATGGATTGGGCAAAAAGCGGACATCAAATACCAAATCTGCATCCAGCGGCACGCCATATTTAAACCCAAACGAAACCACATTGATGGTGATGGGCTTTTCCTCGCCGGTATCACTGAACAGGTTTGCAATGTACTCCTTTAAATCCTTTGGGAGCATGTTGGAGGTATCCACCACATATTTTGCCTGTTGCTTTACCTCGCCAAGCAGGGCGCGCTCTTTTTCAATGCCCTCCAGCACCCTGCCGCTGCCGGAGAGCGGATGGGTACGGCGGGTTTCCTTGTATCGCTTTACAAGCGTTTTATCGTCTGCGTCTAAAAACAAAATTTCATAGCTCTCACCATATTTTTCCAGTGCGTCTAAGCCTTTAAACACATCGGAAAAAAACTCACTGCTGCGCGAGTCAATGACAAACGCCACCTTGTTGATCTTACTGTCCGATTGATAGCAAATTTCTGCAAACTTGGAAAACAGCTCTGCGGGCATATTGTCAATGCAGTAATATCCCATATCCTCAAAGCAGTCGACTGCCTGGCTCTTTCCCGCGCCGGACATCCCTGTGATGATGACAAATTTCATGCGGCTCCCCCCTTAGGATTCGTTCTTTAGTATCTGCACTTCTTCTAAAAGCTGGTATCCCGTCTTTTCAAACACAATTTCTTTTACGCGGCTAAACAGCGCAATCACATCGGAACACGTGGCATTCCCGGTATTTACCACAAAGCCGCAGTGTTTTTCCGACACCTGCGCGCCCCCCACCCGGAAGCCGCGCAAGCCGCACTCGTCAATGAGTTTGGAAGCGTAACTTCCCGCGGGGCGCTTAAACGCGCTGCCGGCGCTGGGAAGCTCCAGCGGCTGTTTTTCTCGCCGGCGAGCATTGAAATCGCGCATGGCCTGTTCAATCTCCTCCCGGTTTCCCGCTTGCAGCACAAGCTTTGATGACAAAATGGCTGTGCCCTTTAAAAATGCGCTGGTGCGGTATCCAAACCGGTGCTCCTCCCCCACCGCTTCCTGGATATGTCCTGTCTCATCCAAATATCGGGTGGCTACCACCACATCCTTCATTTCGCCGCCGTATGCCCCGGCGTTCATCCGCACAGCGCCGCCCAATGTCCCGGGGATGCCGGATGCAAATTCCAAACCGGTCAGGCTGTTTGCAAGCGCAAGATTTGCAATTTTAGAGAGCAGTGCGCCCGCCTGTGCCAATATGGACGTTCCCTCCACACGGATATCGGAAAAGTTTTTGGCAAGCTTTATGACAACGCCGAAAAAACCAGCATCATCCACCAAAAGGTTGGAACCGTTTCCCATGATAAAATACGGAATACATTGCTCGCGCACAAGCTTTAAGACCGCTATCAGTTCCCCTTCCGTGCGCGGCAAAACCAAATACCGCGCCGGGCCGCCAATTTGAAAGGAAGTGTGGCGCTTCATGGATTCGTTCTCCAGCAAGCGGTCGCTGCCGCCGCACGCCTCTATAAGTGCCTTTGTAAATGCCTGGTCAGTCATAAAAACCACCTCCCTTTAGTGTATGTGGCGCACTGCCGGTTTATTTGCCCAAAAACGCCGCGCCAATGATGCCCGCATCGTTGCCAAGCTTGGCAATGCTGATTTTCGCCTTGGGCACACCATCCGGGCCGTAGGTGTTTTTCTTCACATACTCAATCACGGGCTTTATGAGATTATCTCCCTCTTTGCTGATGCCGCCGCCCACCACAATGGCCTGCGGCTGCAGGGTGTTGATGATATTTACAATTCCCTCGGACACATATTTGATATAATTGTCCACCAGTTCCTGCCCCACGCTGTCGCCCTGGCGCGCGGCAATAAACGCGGTTTTTCCGCTGCCCTTGCCGCCGTTTTCCGCAACCAGCTTTGCCACAATCGAATCCGGATGCGCTTTGGCAGCGCGCTCGGTGTCGCGGATGAGCGCCGTTGCCGAGGCATAGGCTTCCCAGCATCCCCTGCGTCCGCAGGAACACGTTTCGCCGTCCACCACAATGACCGTGTGGCCCAGTTCCCCCGCAATTCCGTTAAATCCGGTAAAAATCTTTTTATTCATAATAATCCCGCCGCCAACACCAGTACCCAATGTCACGGCAATCAAGTCGGATACACTGTCGTCGCCCAGCGCAAAAAACTCGCCCAGTGCCGCGCAGTTGGCGTCGTTGCCCACATAAACCGGCACGTCGTAATACTTTCTTAGCTCCTCAGCCACCGGCGCGTCAAACAAATTCAAATTGTTGGAATACATCACAACGCCTTTTTTGTCGTCAATGGAGCCCGGGCTGCCAATGCCAATGGAAATGATATCCGTCACATCTTTGCCCGTGTCTTTTAACACCTTGTCAACCAGCATTGCCATATCCTTTACAATTTCAGTATAGTGCTCCTGTGCACGCGTGGGGCAGCTCGCCTTTGCAACAATTTCGCCCGCCTCGCTGACCAATCCCACTTTAATTCCGGTTCCTCCCAAATCTACGCCTACATACATAAATAAGAATCCTCCTAAATATTGATTGTCAAATTTCTATTTTTTGCCGACCAGTGTCCGGACGGCTGTTCATATACGCGATGACCGAGTTTGCAGTGCGGTTGACAATGAGCTCCTCGGGAAAGCCAATCTCCTGAAACAACCGTTCCGCATGCGGGTATACCCCCACCTCGTAGCAAAAATGCGCATCGGAATCCACCGATACCAAAACGCCGAGTTTTTTACACAGCTTTGCAATTTCTACACAGTTTGGCACGCTTGGCTTGCGCACATCCCAGGTGTGGTTGTTAATTTCAACAATCTTGCCCGCGTCCCGCACAGCTTTTAACACGGTTTCGTGTTCAAACGGGAAAGCGGCGCTGCCACAGTGTCCCAAAATGTCTACATATGGGTTTTTTAGCACATTTAAATAGGCTTGCGTGTTTTCCTCTATGCTCCCCGGCTTGCAGCACGGGCTGTGGTAGCTTGCAATGGCCAAATCCAGTTTTTTAAGCGTATTTTCCGGAAGGTCAATCTCGCCGTCAAGGTTCATAATATTCACTTCCGCACCAAACAGCAGCTGGATTCCCCCTATTATGCGTGGCAAAGAATGCAGATTGTCAAAATGCCATATGTGCGGCGCATCTCCAATCCCCATGGCGTGGTCGGTCAGCGCAATCAGCTCCAGCGCATGCTCCTTAGCCGCGGCTGTAAGCTCCAGCACAGTGGAATACGCGTGGTCGCTTGCAATGGTGTGACAGTGCAAATCTGTTAAAATCTTCATGGATCAAATGCTCCCTTCGTTGTCAGTTGTCTGCTCCTTCCGTGCTCTTTTCCAGAATGCGCTTGTTGAGCGCTTGCGCCGCGTTGTAGCCCATTTTCTTCTGCCGGTTGTTCATGGCGGCTACCTCCACAATGACTGCAAGGTTCCGTCCGGGCTTTACCGGAATGGTGAGTGACGGAATATCGATCCCCAAAATATTGGTGTATTCTGTGTTTAGCCCCAGCCGGTCGTACTGCTTATGCGCCTGCCAGTTTTCCAGATGAATGACCATATCAATTTTTTCGGTGTCCTTTACAGCGCCCATACCAAAAATCTGCTTGACGTCAATAATGCCAATGCCGCGCAGCTCAATAAAATGCCGGATAATTTCGGGGGCGCTGCCCACCAGCGATTTATCCGAAACCTTTTTAATTTCCACTGCGTCGTCCGCCACTAAGCGGTGCCCGCGCTTGACCAGCTCAATCGCGGTTTCACTCTTCCCAACCCCGCTGTCCGCCAAAAGCAAAATGCCCTCGCCATATACCTCCACCAAAACGCCGTGCCGCGTCTCTCTCTCTGCCAACATGAGGTTTAAATATGCAATGAGCGCGCTCATAAACCGCGATGTGGAAACCTTTGTGCGCAAAACCGGCGTTTGATAGCGGGTTGCAATTTCCACCAAACAGGGCGGCGGCTCAATATCGCGGGAAATGATAATGGCGGGAATTTGCTGTTTAAAAAGCGCCTCTAACACCGCCTTCTTGTTTTCTTCCGGCATTTGTTCTAAATAGGTGGACTCCACCGTCCCAATCATCTGTATCCGCGTGTTGTCAAAATAGTCAAAAAAACCTGCAAGCTGCAAGCCGGAACGATTGACTTCGTTGTTGCTCACCATAATTTTGTCCATGTTCTCTACGGTGTTTAACTGCTGCAGTTTAAATTCCTCCACAATCTCCATGAGGGGAACGCTAAATCCGGATTTGGGCATCATAAACCTCCGTTTCCATCCAAAAACCATTTCATTCCAAATTGATACAGTCCTATTATATATCATTTACAAAGAAAATCAAAGGGATTTTAAAGTTTTTTTAAAAAAATCTTGCAAACTGGGCAAATATCTGTTAAAATATTAGATGCTTTATGGATTCGTTTTGATTTAGGAGGTGTAACATACATGGCAAAATGCGATATTTGCGGCAAAGGCACAACCTTTGGAATTAAGGTCAGCCATTCGCACAGAAGATCAAACCGGGCTTGGAAAGCCAATATCAGAACTGTAAAGGCGCTGGTGAATGGAACTCCGAAGAAGGTGAAAGTATGCACAAGGTGCCTGCGTTCAGACAAGGTTACCCGCGCAATCTAACCGCTTTGATTCTGCGTGAAATAAAATAAGGGATTTGCATGTTCAAGATGCAAATCCCTTATTTTATTTTGTCAAGCACTATGTAGCCTACCGCATTTTGAAAATACTTTTCAGCAGTTTTCCCCAAAACTTCGACGCCTTTAATACAACCACCTTCATAATCACACCTCTTTCTAAAATCTGGAGCTTTGGATGTACAGCACACAAAGAACAACAATTACCAGCACGGCCAAAATCACCGTACAGACGGGCGGGAACAGGCATGCGGACAGAATCCCCAGCAAATATGCAATTCCTATGCCAAACCATGCGCGGTATCTGCGGCATCTGTGAAACATCTTTATCCCAGCCCTTTTTTGATAGTGTTACTGTATTATATGAAAGAGGCTTAAAAGTGTGATTGTGCAATGAGCATCTCAAGCAAAGTCCAGGGTTCCGCCTGCCCCGATTTAATTTTTAAATCGGTCTCCTGGCAGAGAAACACCATTTCATCCAGCTTTTCAAGCGTAAATGCACCTGCTTTGCTTAAATAGCTTTTGATAAAAAACGGCGGCACGCCAATTTGTTTTGCCAGGTCTGCATCCCGCATTTTCCCAGAGAGCAGTTTTACTTTGCGAAGCTTTAAGTAGTCGGATGCAAACAGCGTTAAAATCACGGCGGGCTGCTCTCTGAGCGTTTTTAAATCGCGCAGCATGGCATATGCGTCCGCCATTTTGCCTGCCGCGGCGGCGTCAATCATATCAAACACGCGGCGCTCTGTGCGCTTGCATACACAGACGTCTATGTCTGCGCGCAAAATTTCGCCTGCGTCCTTTTTATAATAGATAAGTTTCATTAATTCCTGAAAAATTGCGTGCATGCCCTTGTCACAGTGTTCCAAAAAATAGAGGATATCCCGGTCGGCCATTTTCATCTCATGGGAGCGCAAAATGCGCAGCACCCAATTTTTTAAATCCGCCTGCTGCTGGTATTTGTATTCCTTGACAGCGCCAACAGCGGCAGCGCGTTTGTAAAGTACGCTCCTCTTATCTATTTCCCCCTCTAAAAACACCATGACCAAATAGTCTGGAAGATCGTCAAACAGTGCGGTAAAAAAACGCTTTTCCTCTTCCGGCGCGCTCTTAAACAGCCCGGAATGCTTGATATATACCGCTTTTTGATCACACATAAGCGGCGGCATCAAGCAAAATTCTTCCAATGCACGCCGGTCCACCTGGCGGTTGAAGGTCAAAAGATTAAAGCCCTCCCCCGTAGTGCCCACCGTGCGTTTTAAAATATCAGCAGCGTAATACTCCTTCAAATATTCCTCTTCGCCATAAAACAAATACAGCTGCGCTTTGCTTCCCTGCAGCCCTTTTTCCTTGGTATCCTTCATTTTTTGCCCCTCTTTCTGTGCGGATTGATGCAATCCCGCTTTTATCTACAGTTATGGTAACTGTCCCGTTTTGATCCGTTCGGTAGTAGTCAATCTGAAGGCTGTTAAGCGCATCTAACGTCGCGGCGTGCGGATGCCCGTACGAGTTGTCCTTCCCCGCGCTGATTACGGCAACCGCCGGGTTTACCGTTTTTAAAAACTGCTCGCCAGACGACGTAGAGGAACCGTGATGCCCCACCTTTAAAACGGTGGACTGTAATTCGCCGGACAGAATTGCGCGTTCCGCATCGCTCTCTAAGTCCCCTGTGAACAAGAAAGAAATATCACGATAGGTAAGCTTCATCACAAGCGATTGGTTGTTTTGGGAATACCAGCGGTCCTTTACCGGCGAAAGCGTCTGAATCTCTACGCCATCCGGCGTTTTGTAAGAATCGCCGCGCGAAAAATAGTAAACCTTTGTGCCGTTTTTCTCCGCCAAATCGGAAAGCATATCCCGCACTTCAAAATCATCCAGATTGATGGTATCCGGCATAACCAGCGTTTTAACTTCCATCTTTTCCAAAAGGGATGCAATTCCGCCGTAATGGTCATAGTGGTAATGGCTGACAACTGCACAGTCTAAACTTTTTATCCCATTCTTTAACAGATACGGCATCACCACTTTTCCGCCCACGTCGTAGTCGCTTCCCTCAATACCTCCGCCGTCTATCAAAATGCTGTTTCCTTCCGGTGTTTTGACAATGGTACAGTCTCCCTGCCCAACATCTAAAAAGGTGACCTTAAGCGTTCCGTCCGGCAGATTGACAAACACAAGCACAACGGCAACCACGCACGCAAGCGTTAGCCCCGCCGCACGTTCCCATTTCTTTTTGCTTTGAAACACCGTTAAGATACACAGCGCAATTGAGCCAAGCAACAGCAAATCCAAAAGCGCCTGACGGCCTGAAACCACAATGGAGGCAAATGGGATGTTTGCCACAAAAGAAGCAATAAACAAAAACAGACGCGCGCAAAGATACACACAGCCTGAAAACAGGGCGACAAACTTTGGAAACAGAAGCGCCACTGCCAAAAAGAGCACAGACAACCCCAGAAGCAGGCTCATAACAGGCGACGCCAAAATGTTGGCCACAATCGCGAGAAGCGAAATTTGGTTAAACACGAAAACCGTAATGGGAAACGTTGCCGCCTGCGCGCAAATGGTAACCGATGCCATTTCAAAAAGCCGCTTGCATTTGAAGCGTGACTTTTTGAGCATCCATGAAGACATCGGCGCGGCAAACAGCACAATCCCCAGCGTGGACACAAAGGACAGCTGGAAGGAAACGTCAAACACCGCATAAGGGTTTTGCAGCAAAATGACCGCCGCCGCAATGGCAAGCGAATTGACCGGCGCGCGTTCACGGCCCAGCATTGTCCCTACGTTCATCAATATCATCATGATGGCTGCACGAATGACAGGATATCCAAACCCGGTCATCACGCTTGCAGCCACACAAAGCAAACAGTTTATAAGCGGGACGAGAAACCGCCGTTTCCTGCCCGTAATGCCAGAGAGGAAAATTCCCGCATACAAAATGAACAGGCTCAAGTGCAAACCAGACACAGCCAGCATATGCGACAGTCCAGAACGCGAAAAGTCGTTTTTCACCTCTTCAGACAAACTGTTTTTATCTCCCAGCAAAATGGCCTTGACCACCGCTGCCACTTGGCCTGGCAGATAGGTTTCAATGGCGTCTGCCGCACGCACCTTTACCTGCAGCACAGACTTGACAAACGGATTTACAAAGGCTTGCTCCTCTGCGCGCGAAAGCAAAAGCGCATTGGTATTCACCTGTGCATATATGCCATATCTGCGCCAAGCCGCCGCTTGTTTTTCTGAGTCGGGCAGCGCAATTTGTGCTGCCTTTACAAGCACAGTGTCGCCATAGGCAAACGGCTTCGTGTTTTCATAATCCTTCACGTACAGCCTCAGTTTGCCGCGCGTTTTGCCGCCGTCCTCTTTGATGAGCCTCGCCTCATAAATCACGGTCCCCTCTTCTAAAACCGGGACGTCCACAATCTGGCACACAATATCCTGCGTCTTTGCCGCACTGTCCTCAAACGGCATGGCAAGCAACCCTTGATGCACATAAAACACAATAACGCCCGCGCCAAATGCCAAAACGGCAGCGGCTGTCAGCCGGTTTTTCCGAAACAGGCACAAATGAAAAACTGCCGCCCCCATCAGCACCAGCACAAAAATCAGCATATTCAAGTTGGTGTAAACACCGATCGCTGCAATTCCGGCAATATACGCAATCAGGATTGTGAAAAAATATTTTCTCATTTTTCTTATCCTTTTACTTGACAATCTGTAATTTTCGGTTATACTATAATTCAACAAGTGAATTATACCATACCAGACATAAAATTGGCAATTGGAATTTATGAAAAAGGGGGCTTTCATGAGTTTATTTACCATCTCCGATTTACATCTTTCTCTTAGCATCGACAAACCAATGGACGTGTTTGGCAGTGAGTGGGATCATTATATGGAGCGCCTTTTTGAAAACTGGAGCAGCACTGTTTCAAGCACTGATACAGTGATTGTGGGCGGCGATGTCTCGTGGGCTATGTATTTAAACGAATGCGAGCGGGATTTCGCGTTTTTAAACGCGCTTCCCGGGACAAAAATTATCTTGAAGGGAAACCACGACTACTGGTGGGAAAGCCTCACCAAGCTTCAAAATTATGTGACAGAAAAAGGCTTTTCTACGCTTTGTTTTTTACACAACAACGCATATTTGGCAGAAGACTGCGCGATCTGCGGCACACGCGGATGGGTAGACCCCAGTTATGAGAGCTTTAAGGCAGACGACCAGAAAATTTATCTGCGTGAGCTTGCACGCATGGAGCTTTCACTCAAAAGTGCAGCAAAGCTTGGCGCAAAAAAAATCATCGCTGTACTCCACTATCCGCCCATCACCAAAACACTGACTGTCAGCGAGCAGTATGCGGCTCTGTTTCAAGCCTATGGCGTTTCTTTGTGTGTTTACGGGCATTTGCATGCACGCGCCTCCAAACGCGCTTTTGAAGGCATGGCAGGCGGCGTAGAATACAAGCTTGCAGCAGCGGATTACATGGGATTTACACCGTACAAACTCACATAATCCCCTTCTCTATCCCGAAATTTTTTGTAAATTATTAATATTTTTTAAAAAAACAGTGGCAAATTGGAAACACTTTTGATATAATATAGCGTTAGTGGCACCCCCATGCCTAAAATGGATAATTTAAATAAAGAAGGGAATTTGATTTTTATGAAAGCTACAAAAGAACAGGTTGAAAAAAATGTGGTCAAACTGACCATCACTGTGGATCAGGAAACCTTTGAAAACGGCGTTCAAAAAGCATACTTAAAAAATGTAAAGCACATCAACATAGCGGGTTTTCGAAAGGGCAAAGCGCCCCGGAAAATCATTGAACAATATTATGGGAAAGAGATATTTTACGAAGATGCAATCAATTTTGTCTGCCCTAAAGCCTATGAACAGGCTGTGGCAGAGCTTCAAATCTCTCCTGTGGACCGCCCTGAAATTGACGTAGAGGAAATCGGCGACGGCAAAGACTTTGTGTTTACTGCAACTGTAACCGTAAAACCAGAGGTAAAGCTCGGCGAATATAAAGGGATAAAAGTAGATGCGGTTACCTATGAGACCACTGATGAAGATGTGGATGCGGAAGTGAAAAAAGCACAGGAACAAAACTGCCGTATTGTGCCGGTGGAAGACCGCGCGGTAAAACAAGGCGACTTGACGGTGATTGATTTTGAAGGCTTTGTGGATGGCGTGGCGTTTGAAGGCGGCAAGGGCACGGATTACAACTTAGAAATTGGCAGCGGTGCGTTTATTCCCGGTTTTGAAGATCAGCTGGTGGGTGCTGAAGCGGGCAAGGAAGTGGAAGTAAATGTCACCTTCCCGGAGGAATATCATGCAGAAGAGCTCAAAGGCAAACCCGCAGTGTTCAAAGTCACCGTGAAAGAAATTAAGGAAAAACAGTATCCGGAGCTCAATGACGAGTTTGTAAAAGACGTCAGTGAATTTGATACACTGGAAGAATATAAATCTGACATTCGGGAAAAATTAACAAAAGCAAACGAGGCCAAAGCGAAAAATGAGCTTGAAAACAAAATCATTGAGCAAGCTGTAAATGCGGCAGAAGTTGATATCCCACAAGTTATGATTGACAGCCAGCTTGACAATATCGCCCGCGATTTTGACTACCGCTTGTCTGCACAAGGGTTAAATTTACAAAAATACTTAGAAATCACCGGCTCTACGCTGGACGGCTTTAAAGAGCAGTTTAAAGAACAGGCGCAAACCCAAGTAAAAACATCGCTGGTTTTGGAAGAAATTGCAAAAGCGGAAAACTTAAAAGCCTCTGACGAGGATGTGGACGCCGAACTTGAAAAAATGGCCAAGAGCTATAACATGGAGCTTGAAAAAATCAAGTCGGCATTCCGCGACGAGGACAGGTTGTCCTTAGAGGGTGAGATTGTAACCAAAAAAGCTGTGGATTTTTTAGTGAAAAACGCGAAAATTAAGTAATTATCCAACAGCAGACTGTCACAAGCTGTCTTAATCGAGCGAGCTAAGAAAAATCGTTTTGGATAAGACAGCTTGTTTTCGCATTTTTATACTTGCACAAAATTACACAAATCAGGAGGAGAATCTTATGAGTTTAGTACCAATGGTAATCGAGCAAACCAGCCGCGGAGAACGCTCCTACGACATCTATTCCCGGCTGCTAAAAGACCGCATCATTTTTTTGGGAGATGAAATCAACGATGTTACCGCAAGCTTGGTGGTCGCGCAAATGCTGTTTTTAGAAGGGGAAGACCCCAATAAAGATATCAATGTTTATATCAACAGCCCCGGTGGCTCAGTGACGGCAGGCATGGCAATTTATGACACTATGCAGTACATCCGCTGTGACGTTTCCACCATCTGCATCGGCATGGCGGCCAGCATGGGCTCGTTTTTGCTGGCAGCAGGCACCAAGGGCAAGCGCTTTGCCCTGCCCAATAGTGAAATTATGATTCACCAGCCGCTAGGCGGCATGAAGGGCCAGGCCTCTGATTTAAAAATCCATGCAGACTGGATTATCCGTATCAAAGAAAAGCTGAACCGGATTTTGAGCGAGCGCACCGGGCAGCCGCTGGAAACCATTGAACGGGACACTGACCGCGACAATTTCCTAACTGCGGAAGAAGCCAAGGCATATGGCCTGATTGACAACGTGATTGTGAACAAACAAATTGTGAAATAAATGAGGTGAATCTGTGGTAACCATGGACGACAAAAAGCAAATCCGATGCTCGTTTTGCGGAAAAACGGAGGAGCAGGTTTCCAAGCTGATCGCCGGTCCCGGCGTATATATCTGCAACGATTGCATCGACACCTGCCGCAGTATTGTAGCAGAGGAATATGACGATTTTGATAAGCTTGCTGATTTTGAAGAGCTTCCCAAACCGAGGGAAATCAAAGCAATTTTAGACGAATATGTCATCGGACAGGAGGCTGCAAAAAAAGCACTGTCTGTTGCAGTTTACAACCATTATAAGCGTATCAATGCACAAGACTATGCAGATGATGTGGAGCTGCAAAAAAGTAATATTTTGCTCATCGGCCCTACTGGAAGCGGCAAAACGCTCATTGCGCAAACCTTGGCAAAAATTATTGATGTCCCCTTTGCGATTGCAGACGCCACGTCTCTTACCGAAGCGGGCTATGTCGGCGAAGATGTGGAAAACATTTTGCTCAAGCTCATCCAGGCGGCAGATTTTAACATTGAACGCGCGGAAAAAGGCATTATCTATATTGACGAAATTGATAAAATTGCCAGAAAATCAGAAAATCCTTCCATTACCCGCGACGTGAGCGGCGAGGGTGTGCAGCAGGCACTGTTAAAAATTTTGGAAGGCACAGTGGCATCTGTACCGCCGCAGGGCGGCCGCAAACATCCGCATCAAGAATTTTTGCAAATTGACACCAACAATATCTTATTTATCTGTGGCGGTGCGTTTGACGGCATTGATAAAATTATTGAGGCGCGCATTGGCCAGAAGCAAATGGGCTTTGGTGCAGAAATTTACTCTGCTGCTGAAAAAAACATCGGCGAGCTGTTAACGCATCTGCTCCCACAGGACTTGTTGAAATTTGGCTTGATTCCAGAGTTTATCGGCAGGCTCCCTGTGGTTGCAACGCTGGACCAACTGGATAAGGATGCACTGGTAAAAATTCTCACACAGCCCAAAAATGCCATTGTCAAGCAATATCAAAAGCTTCTGGAGCTGGATGGCGTTGCATTGGAATTTGACAAAGAGGCGCTCTTTTCCATTGCCGAGCGCGCCATTGCACTAAAAACCGGCGCACGCGGGCTGCGCTCTATCATGGAAGACATTATGATGGACGTGATGTTTGATGCACCCTCTGACCAAACCATGGAAGCATGCGTCATCACCAAAAAATGTGTGGACAAACAAGAAGCGCCCAAAAGGATTGCCCGCAAAGGCGCGCGGACGGTTGACCTGCTTTCTGCTTCAGAGCCGGATTCGGGCAGTCAATCTGTTTCTTAAAAAATTTGTTAGAAATTACCCAGTGTAAGTTTTGCACAAACTGCGCAAACTTGTACTGGGTATTTTTTTTACACTTAATTGAAGGAGCTGACAATTTATGTGGTGGGACAATACTGCATTGATTATTGTGATCATCGGCGCGCTCAACTGGGCTTCCATTGGCCTGTTTGGAATTGACCTGGTGGCAACCCTGTTTGGCGGCCAATCGGCGATCATTTCCCGTATTATCTACACGATTGTAGGAATTGCGGGCCTTTGGACCATAACCCTCCTGTTCAAGGAAAAGGTACCTGCCCGCCAGCATTAATTTCACAATAATCAAAAAAACGCCTCTGGAAATTACCAGAGGCGTTTTACATATAAAGGCCCATTAAAACTTTGTCCCGCATTTCGGACAAAAATCGTTGTCCTTATCGGTTGTCGCGCCGCAGGAAGCGCATTTTTTATTGCTTTTTAATTCATTGATCACCGACTCCAGCTCTTCTTCCTTTTCCTTTAGGCGGTCAACAGTGCTTATCAAATCTTCGAGCATTTGTTCATCCTGCGTTTGTGCTTCACCACGGCTATGCGTATAAAACGCCTCACCAATGGCCTGATACTTTTCCCGGATCTCATCCCGCACATCCGAAAGCTGGATTTTCAGTTTGGTAAAATCCACCATGTCATAAGATTTTTTTGCTGCCGATTTTGCCGTTTTTTTAATGGTGCTTGCCACCTCGTCGAAAATACCCATTTTTATTTTCCTCCTTGTTTTTTAAATTCTACCTTCCACTGTATGATATGCAAAATTTAGTGAAAAACCGCCTGAATCAGCAATCCCGCCGCTGCGCCAACGGCATATAAAATTGCAATAATCTTTATATTTTGCCCAATATTTTTATTTTCTTTCAACAGCACAATCAGCCCTACGCCTGCACCCGTGCATAAGCCGCCCACCAGCGACCCGAATGTAATCCCGCCCACAACATACATTTGCGTCAAAATGACCGACGCCGCACAGTTTGGAATGAGCCCCACTGCCGCGGCAATAAAGGGCTGGAGCACCGCATTTTGCCCAAGCCAGCCAGACACCACATCTTCCCCCACAGCTGTAATTACACCATTGATGAGCGCTGTGGCAACAAATATAAATATAAAAATTTTCACCGCGTGAATGACTGCGGAGCGGACAATGCCTCCTTCACAGCTTTCACAATTACCATGAAAATGCACATGGGCATCCTGCCTACGGCAAGGGGATGCAAGTTCTTTTTGCCGGCGCGAAAAAAGATCGGCGCACACCCCTGTGATAACCGCGATGACAACCTTTAAAACGAGGATAACAACAACCTCAAATACCATGCCTGGATGGGACAGCAAAATGGGCACTGCCTCATCCGAGGTGGAAATAAACACCGCAAGAATGGTTCCAAGCGTAATTGCATTTCTGGCATACAAATCAGAAGCAATAACAGAAAAACCGCATTGCGGAATACATCCAAATATCGCCCCCAAAAGCGGCCCAAATCGGTTGGATTTCATCAGCAAATGATAAACCCGGTTGTTATTTTGATGTTCAAGATATTCAATCAGCAAATAAACACCAAATAAAATTGGCAAAATTTTGATAGAATCTAACAGTGCATCATATAAAATTTCCAAGCTTTCCCCTCCTATTTTTTTATTTTATACGTTTCTAGTAAAAAAGTCAATAAAGAAAGCCGATTAACCGTAAATTTGATCGAAAAGGCGTGATAAATTTTTATTTTTCTATTGACTTATAGTTCGCTTTTTAGTATAATATTATAACGTAAGCAATTTGACCTATGCTACCGTGGCTCAGCAGGTAGAGCAGCTCACTCGTAATGAGCAGGTCGTCCGTTCGAATCGGATCGGTAGCTCCATTCAAAAAAGGCACAGCGCATTTAACGCTGTGCCTTTTTGAATTTATTTTGCCATATTTTAATTATCTGAGCGCCCCTCTCTACCAAACCTCTAACACGACCTTGCCAACGTTCCTGCCCTGATACAACAGGTCGTGCGCCGCTTCTGCCTCAGTGATTTTAAGTGTCTTGTAAATTGTCGGCTTGACCAGCCCCGCCGACACCTTGGGGAATACCTCCTTTACAAGCGCTGCTAAAATCTGCGCCTTGACCTCCGGCGTGCGGGAGCGGAGTGTACTGCCGATAATCCGCACATTTCTCACATAGATATTCTTTAAATCAATCTCCGTCCTCTGCCCCGCAAGCGCGGCAATCATAATCCATCTTGCACCATGCGTTAAATACTGAATACACTTGCCCATGATTTCGCCGCCCAGGCAGTCGATGGCCACATCGACACCATGCCCGTTATTGAGCTCCCTTTGCAGCACTTGTGCAATGTCTTCCTTTGTCGTGTTGACCACCACATCCGCTTTCAAATGCCGGATAGAATCTGCAATTTCATCAGACAAAACCGTAGTGATTACGCGGACACCAAATGCCTTTGCCATCGGGATTATCACACTTGCCAAGCCGCTGGCTCCCGCATTCATGAGCAGCGTATTGCCCGGCTCAATCTTGCCCTCCCAAAACAGGTTCAGGTAAGCTGTGGCAAATGCTTCGGGTATGGCTGCCGCCTCCGCCATGGTACAGTTTTCGGGGACGGGCATGAGCATATCATATTTTACACTAACATATTGCGCATATCCGCCCCCGCCAAGCAGTGCGCAAACCCGATCCCCTATCTTCCAGCCAGAGTTTGCCTTCGCCGCTTCTGTCATCTCAATAATTTCTCCCGATATTTCCAGTCCCATCCATTCAGGACAGCCCTCTGGCGGAGGATAGTCGCCTTCTCTCTGCATCAAATCTGCGCGGTTTAGCGCTGCATACGCTGTCTTCACCAACACTTCGCCGTCTTTTAAAACGGGGTTTGGCACCTCGTCCCAGCGCAGGCTTCTATCATCATTTACCAAAATTGCTTTCATATCTATTGAGCCTTTCTTACACGTGATTGCAGATTTGTTTCTGCCTGTTTTCCAAATATCGATCCATTTGAATGCTTATAGTGCTCTCCTGCCAGATTTCTTTGTCTTTTATCTGCGTCAGCTCGTAGTAAATCCCTTTTTCAAAATTCACAAAATCATGCTTACTCAAGCCAGTTGCCTTCAATATTTTGCTGTTATCTATGGTGCGGTCATAAAACCTGTCGTATAAATGTTTATACCACTCTGCAGGGAACAACTCAAAAATTTTTGCATATTCCTCTTGAGATACGGTGACAATATCCAGCTGCAAGAGATTCTTGTAACATGCCGCCACCTCTGCCCAAGTGATAGGTTCTCCGCTGGCAATGGTATATGTTTCGCCGAACGCATTTTCATTGAGCAAAAGCCCCAAAATCATCTTTGCCACATCTCCCGACCAGGTCAGCGCCGCATGCAGCTTCATCGCGTTTTCGGGAAGGACAACGGTTTTCTTTTTGTACGCTCTTGCAATAAAGGTTGGCGCCTCCAGCCCCACCAGCTGATAGCGATAGGTGGAATATACCATGGACGGCCGGAGTATCGTCCAATTTGTGTATGCCGAATCCCTCAAAATATCCTCTTCCTGTGCTTTATAAAGTGCATATTCCGTTTGTGCATGGCTTAAAAATTCAGCGTCATCCGAAACTTCCAGCAGCCGCGGTGAGGTCTCTTTTATCGGCCGTTCCAAATCGGCATATACACGGTAAGAAGACAGGAAAATATAATGCTTGGTATTTTGTAGCAGCATTTCATACCGCCGCAAAAACTCCGTTTTATGATAAAGCATAAAATCAATGATAACATCATATTTTTTCTCGGCAAACAGTTTCCTTAATACTACATCCTCTTTTGCATTCAGTGTGTATTACAATGAAATTCAACTTTGTTTTCTCTTCATATGATATTTTTTGCTCCCGTCCAGTCAAACAGCACCCCAACCGGAAAATTACGGTCGTGGATTAAACGCGAATATACGTCCGGCGCATCCTCTGGCCGGCAAACCTCACAAATCATACCTTCAAAGTCCAGCCTTCCGCCTTCCAGCAGCCGCAAAATTGCTTTGATATCGTCTTCATGTGTCCAACATCCCGGATATGACGCACCCATCCTGGCATTTGTATGTGCGCCTACTATCGTAATGCCGGGCATATGTACTTTGCGGTAGTAATCAATATGAAAATCGGAACTGCGCGTACATCCCAAAAGTGCAATCCTCCCAAATTTTTTCATACAGTCCAGCGCTTGTATCAGCCCCTGCCCTAATCCAGTTACCTCAATGGCTATATTTACGCCTCCGCCTGTGCATTCTTTGACTTCATTACAGAACTCTGTTCTGGTTGGATCAAGCGCAATGTCTGCACCCATTTTTAGCGCAAGTTCCCGTCTTTCCGCTACAGGGTCAACTGCAATAATTGGCATCGCGCCAGCAGCCCTTAATTCCTGGACGGCAAACTGTCCCAAAATCCCCAGCCCCATCACCATGGCTGATTCGCCAATTTCCAGTTTTGTCTTGCGGATGGCAGCAAGGGGGAATGTAGCAATAAACGCCATTGCCGCCTGCTGTAACGGCACAGCGTCAGGGATTTTTATTACATGATCCCTGCCGATTGTGATATCTTTTTTATGGCTTCCCCAATAGACGATAACCCGGTCCCCTTTTTTAAGGTCATCCACACTGCCCCCGATATCTGTAATGATTCCAGCAGCGCTATAACCAGCATAACGCGGAAAAACTGCTTTTGAATTTTCATCCATCACAGGGCCGTACCGCAGTCCAGTTATATTGGCGCGTTCTGTCCCGCTGCTAATTGCAGAGTATGCCAGCCTGACTGTCACCTCATCTTTTTGCGGAGCGTGGTAATCTGCTTCTATCAGCTCTGCTTGATTCACTTTTGTAAAAACGATCTGCTCTGTTTTCATTTTATAACCCACCCCCGCAGGCCTCTAATAACAGTTTATATAGCTTCCATTCGTAATCCAACGTGTACTGCTCCTCCTGTTTGCCCCGGCACTTTTTTGCAAAGCAATCCATCATTTCCCCATACCGGTGAAAGGGGGATGTTTTTTCCGATATCCACGCATCTCCCCAGCCGTCTGTACGGCACTCGTTTTTACAGGTATATACAAAGGTGGCTCCCGCATTCACTTCCAACGGTTTTAATTCTACCGTGCCTTTCGTCCCCGTCACCACCAACTGCCGTCTCAAAAACCCGCCCTTTTCCATAGCGTTAATTTTTGCAATTGATATCCCATTTGGGTATTCCAGCACCGCCATACCAAAATCCGTAGTATGGATACCCGCGTAGCCGGTCGTTTTGTTCAGCGGGATAAGGCGTGTCGGGAAGCCCTGCAATAATACAATCAAATCCAGCATGTGACAGCCTAAAAAGAACATAATCCCACCAGGCAGACAAGAAAGCCATTTTCTCTGCTCGTCTTTATATTTGCAGTTCATCTGCGCTTCCACGCTGATGATTTCGCCCAGTTCGCCGCTTTTTACCCGTTCAATTAAATTGTTGACATACGGGTTATACCGATACATATATCCAATTTGGAATACCTTGCCACCTTTTTTTACCGTCTGTATCAGCTGTTCAAATTCATGCAGTTTTGCACCGCCCGGCTTTTCCATATGAATGTGCTTGCCATGCTGTGCAGCCAGCAGTGCATATTTGGTCAGATATAGTTCCTCTGTTTCAATCGCGACGGCTTCTATGGTGTTATCCTGCATAATTTCTTCCACCGTCAGTTTCGGATATCCTTGAAAAACCGAAAGAATCTCTCCGCCATATTTTTTCTCCTCATTTTCCGGAAGCGCATAGCCCGCTACCTCAAAATATTCACTTGATTTCAACACGTCAAAAATCATTCTGCCATGGCTGTATTTGCTGGTGCCGATTTGTGCAATCCTAATCTTTTTCATTGTTTCCTCCTATTAAAATAACCCGGCTGCACACGCCCTGCCGCCGTCTACTAGATAGATATCCCCAGTAATCGAAACCGCCTTATCCGAAGTAAGATACATCACCAAATTGACCACCTCAATAGTATCGGCCGCCCTGCCCAGCGACGCCCTCTTTGGCATAACATTCACAGCTTGGTTTTCTCATGCCGCTGGACGCCCCTGTGAGAATCACCCTTTTATTTTGAAATTCCACCTGCACCACCCCCAAGACTATTTTTTTTATTTTAGCATGTTGACAAGTAAAATAAAATATCCTATAATACAAAAAAAGAGAACTATTCTACAATCATATAGTGGAAGTGATACGCATGAACCTCTCAGATTATTCAAATTTAAATTTTTTTAAAGCGGATAAATACGAATATACCAACATGCACATCTGTAATTTTTCCAATATTCCGCGTCCCCACTTCTGCATGGGCCTGCTCCTGAATGGGACGGGCATATTTTCACAGAGCGGCGAAAAAGAGATTACTGTAAAGCCGGGCGAGTTAATCTTTGTCCCCATCACATCAAGATATATTTCCAGATGGCAGGGCAGCCCAAACATCACTTATATCAGCCTGCATTTCGCCTTTGCACCCTCGCACGGCATTTCTGAAAAAGACAATTTCCGGCTGCAGCAAATCACGCCGAATGATTTTAAACAATTAAAAGAAGATTATCTGTATATTTTTGAAAATCAGTATTCTGATCATTTGGCAGTCAAATATGCCGTCCTCAGCCGATTTTACCAAATATTGAGCGAAATCCTCCCGCTATTAGAGCGGCATGACGAACGCGCGCATGACGAACGGATTGACCGCGCCGCCGAATTTATTGATATGCATTCAGAACAAAACATTTCTGTGGCAGAGCTGGCAAGCAGCTGCAACATGAGCGTTTCCAATTTTTATATGCTGTTTAAAAAATTTAAGGGAACCACCCCGATCGAATACCGAAACTATACTCGCATCGGACGCGCCATGCGGATTCTAAAATCAGACCGGCAAATTTCTGTGGAAGAATTAAGCCTGCTGTTGGGATTCGAGTCTGCAACCTATTTCCGGCGCACTTTTAAGAAAATTACCGGAAACACCCCACGCGCCTACCGCTGCAGCGAGATTGAGATGTAACCTGTGCAAGGATGTATCCGCTTACAGTTTCTTTCCAAACTGTTCGTATATGATGCACCATAATCGGCAATTGAATAAAAGCGTCGTATAATAAACTTACGCAGTAAAAATCATACAAGCACCATTTTGTAAAAGGAGTCGTTTCCTATGAAATTTCCGATTTTAGAAAATGAATATTGGTGGGGCGGCGCCATTCACCATGGAAGCCGCATGCCCTTTACCCAAGCATCCAATTATACCATCGACTTGTCAAGATGCGCGGCTGGGAATCAGTCATCATCGTTCTTTTTGTCATCTGCGGGGCGCTATTTATGGAGCGACCAGCCGTTTCAAATCCGCTTTTGTGACGGGTGGATAGAAGTCATTTCCAACAGCGCGGTTGTCAAAAAAGAGGGATTTGGAAATATTAGACATGCATATCTTGACGCAATGCGCTCACATTTTTCACCAAATGGAACCGTTCCCGAACCGTGCTTTTATAAAACCCCACAATACAACACGTGGGCCGAGCTGACCTATCATCATACCCAAAAAGCCATTACAAACTATGCGGACGCCATTATAGAAAATGGCTATGCCCCCGGTGTTTTAATGATTGACGACACCTGGCAGGCGGATTACGGCGTGTGGAAGTTTCACCCTGAACGGTTTCCAGACCCCAAGGCAATGATTGATCACCTGCACGGTCTGGGATTTCGGGTCATGCTTTGGATTGTCCCCTATTTGTCCGCTGACAGCGCGGAGTTCCGGCAGGCGGAAAAAATACCGGGCACGCTTATGACAAACGCCCGTGGGGAACCCGCCATCATACGGTGGTGGAACGGATACAGCGCGGTGATTGACTTTACTACGCCTGAGGGCCGAAACTGGATGCATGGAAAACTTTCCTGCTTAATGGATGAATATCACATTGATGGGTTTAAATTTGACGGCGGATCGGTGGACAGCTTTCATGACAACTGCTTTGCCAAAAATGCAAATACCTTCAATGACATGACCAAGGCTTATAATGCGTTTGCCTTAACCTATCGGTTTGAAGAAGTAAAAGACACGTGGAACGCATGCGGAACGCATCACAACCAGCGGCTGCGGGACAAAGACCACACTTGGGACGGAAATGGCCTGTCCTGTATCATTCCGGACGCTATTGCGCTGTCGCTCACAGGCCATCTGTTTTTGTGCCCCGACATGGTTGGTGGCGGGGAGTGGACCTATTTTACAGGGGAACGCCCCTTGGACGAAGAGCTCATTGTCCGGTTTGCCCAATGTGCCGCACTGTTCCCCATGATGCAGTTTTCCGTTGCCCCGTGGCGGATTCTTTCCCCTAAGCATGCCGAAATTGTGCGGCAGGCCGCAAAGCTGCACTGTGACATGGGGGAAGAAATCTACGCGCTTGTCACTGCCTGCGCAAAGTCGCGCGAGCCTGTGCTGCGGCCGCTTTGCTATACATATCCAAACGCAGGGTACGAAACGGTTACAGACCAGTTTCTGCTGGGGAACAATATTTTGGTAGCGCCAGTGCTTAAAAAAGGTGCGGATAAAAGAAGGGTTGTGTTCCCGCCCGGGAAGTGGCAGCGCACAGACGGGGAAATCATTTCAGGCCCGTGCACGATGGAGCTGCCCGCCCCCATTGATACGCTTTTGTGGTTCCGAGAAGTTACCGCTTTAAAACCTACACTATACACAGGAGGCTAATTATGAATAAGGGACTTGGGCTTGTCTTTCTCAAAGAGAGTCTAAATGATATTTCAAATAATTCTGTAATTCCATTGGGGTATAAACTCTGGGCCTTTACGCATGGATTTATTCCGTCAAACGCGTGGTATAAAGGAATCAATAAAAAGAATTGTAAGGAGTACCTTCCTGATTTCAGTTATTATACTCATGCGCCATATAATAATCCAAAGTCTGCACAAAAAATCAACAAAATGAATTATCGTTCCACCTTTGAAAAATTTAAGGAATATCTGCCTCATTACTACTACACCCTCAACCACGGATATGTTGAACCGATTGGCAAAGAGGATTGCCTCTCAGGCGGGATAGAACGCATCTTAGATTTGCTGATAAAGGAAGAGAAACTTGCTTTCAAATTGATTCAGGGACGCGCTGGACGTGGTTTTATTGAGGCAGGATTTACAGAGGGTGTATATGAGTTTAACGGGCATACGTATAGTCGTGATGAGGCAGTAAAATTTTTAAAATCCCTTGATGGCTATTTGGTATCAGAATATATTCAGCAACATACTCAGTATAAAGAAATCTGGGATAAAACAACGCATACTGTCCGTGTGCAGACATTTATGAGAAATGGACATGTAGTTCCCGTATTCTCATTCATAAGAATCGGGAGTTCATTGATAATGCATAGTGTTTCACACAGTGTTGATGCAGGATCTTATGTAGGGATAATTGACATAACAAGCGGGCGTACAGTGAAGAATATGGTTACTGATAGTTCTGGGAGACCGTTAATTACGAAATATCATATGGAGACTGGAGCGTTGCTGGATATAGATGTCCCTCATTGGAAATTGATTATCAAAAAGTGCATGGAAATGCATGAAACTGTGCCAGATCTGACTTGGCTTGGTTGGGATATTATCGTTACGGATGATAGCTTTCGATTAATTGAGGTCAATACATTTTCGGCGATCAACTCATTGGAATTTATAACTCCGATAAAAGCAAACGAATATTATATGACTCTTTTTTCAGACTTATTCAGAGAAAAAATGTACTGGTAGTTACATGGCGGATTCTTAGGCCTGCGCACGTTGAAGCTGCCTGCCCCTTCCCGTGCTTGACTTACAAACAGCTACGTTTGGCTACATCAAAGCGCATAAGGACGAATGTACTGCCTATTATGCTTCCGACCGGGTGCATCTGACAGAAGCGGGCACAAGGTGGGTTTGCTCTTTTGTTGTATCTGAGTTAAAAAAGATAAAGTGTACCCTTGCCAATCATTTGCACCCATAAATATATAAAAAGCTTCTTGTTGCAACGCATCCGGCAACGCAAAGAGGCTTTTTATTCGTGCTGCTTGGCGTTGTTTTGGCGCTGGAAAACAGACGGCGGCTGGCCGTAATAGCTGGAAAATTTGGAAGAAAAGTAGTTTGAATCAGCATAGCCACACAAAAAAGCAACTTCCATGATGCTGAGCGATGTTTCCAGCAGCAGTTCCCTTGCCTTTTCCATGCGGAGCTTTTCAATGTATCCGCAAACGGAAAAGCCGGTTTTTGCTTTAAACTGCCCTGACAGCGTACGGGCGGAACAGTTGCAGAAATTTGCGGTGTCGCAAAGGCTGATTTTAGAGGAAAAATTGCGGTGAATATACATCAGCGCTGAATGTACAAGGTTTTCATTTTTGCTGTAAAATTGTCGCGGCTTGCGCTTTACTTCAAGTAAAAGCATTGCACAAATGGGCGCAATTACCGTTTCTATCAACGCAAGGCTGGGCGTTTCTTTTTGCAGGCACGCTTGAAAATAGCATTGCAATGCCTGTTTGTTCAGCATATATTTTTCTGCCGTATGCAGCATTTTTGACGCCTGTCCCCGATATTTCCCTACACTGACAAAACCGTACACCTTACCGTTTTCTAAAATCGGCACAATAAACTCCCCCACCCCTGCATAGCAGCTTCCAAAAAACGGGCGGCCGTTATTTTTTAAAATGGCATCGTAAATATTTGCCTGGTGTTTGATGCACTGATCCCACATTTGCGGAAACGATTTTACATAAACGCAGTATGCGGTGGAATGAATATTGAGCGCCGGAATTTGATAAATAACATTTGTCAACGCATGGCCGTTTGAATGGATGGTAATATTAAGCGAAAACGTCTTTTGCAAAAATTCAATGTAATTTAAAATTGCGGCAATATTGTTTTCCATATTTTCCTCACACGCTTCCTAATCCTTTACGTTTTTTGCTCAATTCTTAATGTCACTGCCGTTATTATAGCGTATAATGGAAAAAAAGTAAAGATTTTAAAAAGGAGAAGCCATATGACATATTTGGAACCAGCAAAAGAAATTAACGCCATTGCCACTGAGGTTTTGGTCATTGGAAGCGGGCCTGCCGGCATTGGTGCAGCGCTCAGCAGTGCAAGGCTCGGTATGAAAACCATAATTGTAGAACAGCTTGGAACGCTTGGCGGCATTTCTACCAGCGGTATGATGAGCCACTGGACAGGGGACTGCAACAGCAGAATCTATCATGAAATTTTGGAAGAAAGCGCAAAGCGGAACGAGGACGGCCAAATTACCGTTCAAATTGACCCGGAAAAACTCAAATTTCAATATTTGGAAATGCTTACTGCGTCTGGCGTAGAAATCATGCTTTACACCCTTGCAAGTGACGTCATTTTAGATGGCAACACGTTAAAGGGTGTGATTGTAGAAAATAAATCGGGCAGGACTGCAATTTTTGCAGATACCGTGATTGACGCAAGCGGCGACGGCGATATTGCGGCAAAAGCAGGTGTGCCGTATGTACTTGGCCGGGAGGACGACCACAAAATGCAGCCTGCCACACTGATGTTTAAAGTAGGCGGTGTCGATAAATCACGCGCCGTGCTGCTGCCCTCATTTGAGAGCACCTATGAAACCGATAAGGGGGAACTGCAAGCGCTGGCAAAGAAGCACCTGCCCGCCCCCGCTGGCCATGTGCTACTCTATGATACCACACTGCCCGGTGTCATCACCTGCAATATGACCAATGCCACTGACATTGACGGCACCAAAAATGAAGATATCGTACGGGCAGAACGTATCTGCAGAGGTCAGATTGACAAGATTGTGCAATTTTTAAGGGAATTTGTGCCAGGGTTTGAACAGTGCTTTTTAATCAGCACAGCCTCGCTCATGGGGATTCGGGAAACAAGGCACTTTGAAGGCTGCTATCAGCTCACCAAAGACGACATCCTTTGCGCCAAAGTATTTGACGACTGGATTGTAAGGGATGCAAAATTTAACTTTGACGTACACAATCTTTCGGGTGCTGGGCTGGATAAAACAGGCGTGCAAAAGCATTTCCCTCAGAAAAAGGGCTATACCATCCCGCTTGGCTGCTTTCTTCCCAAAAAGATTGAACACTTGCTTTTGTGTGGAAGAAACATTTCCGGAACCCATATGGCGCATTCCAACTTTCGTGTCATGCCCATTTGCTTAGGCATGGGCGAAGGCTGCGGTGCAGTGGCGGCGTATGCAAAAAAATTTAACACCCCATACCGGGATGTAGATGTAAAAAAAATCCAGACATACTTACAGGACGGAACCCAATTTTAATATTTTATAATCATAAAATATTCCCGTTTGTGGAACAGTAAATTCGTAGATCTTTTTATAAAATCACTAAAGAGGTAAAAATTATGACATTTGAACAGCTATATCAAGAACTGATTCGCTCTGACAATCCAGAAGAGCAAACACTTCCCGAATATGACCCGCATCATCTAGACTGTCTGTTACATCCAGAAAAATATCCGCCTGTTTTACAGCTTGAAACATGCACTTCCTACGGTGCCGAATCCTCCTGCCAGGCGAGCTGCATTTTTGATGCAATTGTCCGAAAGGAGGACGGCACGCTCACCATCGACCCAGACCTGTGCGCCGGCTGCGGCGCATGCATTGATGCGTGCAAAAGCGGCAAGCTGGTTGCCAGCAAGGATGTTTTGCCAGCGCTAAAGGCAATACGGGATGCAAATGGCCATGCCTATGCACTGATTGCGCCGGCGTTTTTAGGACAGTTTCAAGAAGATGTCACCCCGGGGAAACTGCGCAGCGCGTTTAAAGCAATGGGGTTTCGCGGCATGGTTGAGGTTGCATTGTTTGCGGATATTTTGACACTCAAAGAGGCGTTGGAGTTTGACAAAAACATTGTACACGACGGTGATTATCAGCTTACAAGCTGCTGCTGTCCGATGTGGATTGCCATGATCCGAAAAATTTACCATGAGCTCATGCCGCACGTGCCCGGCTCAGTTTCTCCTATGATTGCCTGCGGCCGCGTGATAAAACGACTTTATCCAGATGCAGTGACAATTTTTATCGGCCCCTGCATTGCTAAGAAGAGCGAGGCCAGAGAGCCGGATTTGAAAGGCGCCATTGACTATGTACTCACCTTTCAGGAAGTACAGGATATATTTGATGCGCTAAAGATTGACCCCGCTGCGATGCCCGAAAGTGAAAAGGATCATTCTTCCCGTGCCGGGCGGATTTACGCGCACACAGGCGGCGTCAGCGAGGCGGTGCGAAAGACAGTGGAACAACTCAATCCCAATCGGGAAATCGAAATTCGCACCCGCCAGGCCGATGGCGTGGCTGCCTGCCGCGCCATGATTGAAGAGCTCAAAAGCAAATCGATAACCGCCAATTTTTTTGAAGGTATGGGCTGCGTGGGCGGATGTGTGGGGGGCCCGAAAGCAGTTTTAAATAAAGAACGAGGCCGGGAGTTGGTAGAGCATTACGGTGACCAGGCAACCTATCAAACGCCATTGGAAAACCCGTTTGTGCTGGAGCTTTTACAACGGCTTGGTTTTCAAACAGTGGAATCCCTTTTAAATGACAGTGATATTTTTACTAGAAAATTTGACTAGCCAGCAGGATGTATTTCCACAGTTTAAACATAAAAAATCCATTGCCAATGATTGGCAATGGATTTTTTTATTATCTGTAAATTACAATTGCGTTGATTGCACCGTTTTGATATCTTCTCTGTATAAATACTTTGGAAGCATCCTGCAATGTATACAAGTCGGCAGGCCGAATCGTTCCAGAAGGATCAGAGATAAACTTAATTCTATTAGAAGCAGTGGTTTCTTGGCTGTCAACCAACAGTACGTAGGTTCCCGAGCTAACGGTATACGTCTCCACAGGCTGGCTTGCAATGTAAGAAGCCTCGTCATCGCCAAATTCTTCTACTGCATCCTCAGGGATTTCGTAGACAAACCCTGGCAGCAGATTCATTGAAGCTCCGTCGTAGGCAGTGACTGTACCCTGCATTGCATTGTAATACTGTGTGTCACCGTTATATTCCTCGCTAATCATAAAGTCGTCATCTACACTCTGTGAAGTGCCGCCGTTAAACGGTTTATACAGCTCTCCATCCACAAAGACCTTTTCTACCAGGCTCAGTTTGCCATTTTTCGTGGCAAACTTAATAATGTCGCCCTGTTTCAGCCCACTTAACAGTCCATCCATTTCAGCGTTAATGGTCTGTTTCTGCGGATTGCTTTTACCAAGTTCGTAATACGTCAGCTCTTGCGTCCGTTCATCGTCTGTAGACGGATCCAATACCGCTCTTACCGAATCTACGATTACGGCAGGCGTAGCACCGGTCACTTCCACATTGGCAGCACCGCCGTATACAACGACAATTTCTGCCCGTTTGCTGGAACCACTCTGGTTGACATTAAAGCCTTCCACATAGTAATCTTTGCCGGAAGTAAAGTAACCAGCCTTGGTATAAACCTGATAATCATCTACCTCATAGCGGTCGTCCGGCACAACAAACACTTTGGTCGTTGTAATATCCGGATTGGTCGAGCTAGCGGTAAATGTCATACTAAATTGAATAATGTTGCTGCTGTTTTTAAAGGCGTTGGATGCATATGTCAATTTTTCCGAACCGTCCTGAACACCCAAATCATATTCAATTGTGTCATCTCCACCGAGCCCTGTATCGGAAGCGACGGTTTTAATGCTGCGGATTTCCCGCATACCACTTGTTGTTTCAAAAATAATCGGTTGGTCAAACAGGCCGTTTCCTTTGAGCGCCTCATTGCTCTTTTGGTTTTTGATTGCTGCTGAAGTGGATTTTAACAGTTCAATCAGCTCTCTTGCGGAAACGTTGCCGCCATTTACAGAAATTTTGCTGCCGCTCTTTAAGGTATAGTCTTCCGGTTTCGAAGCGTTAGCAGCGAGTATCGTCAGCTCAATTTCATCCATGCTGATAAATGCTTCGTCGTATAATACATCAATCAGATATCCGTACACCGCATTATCCGAAACAGCGGTTGTGACCACTTTGCCATTGTAATCCAGATAGAAAGTGCCAGTCTCGCCAAACCCGATCTCCATGCTGGAATCTTCGGCAATCAATTCTTCATAGTAACTGGACATTTCATAATCTTCATCATCAATGGTAATGTAGCCGCTGTCCGAATTGGCTTTTCCCTTTACGGTAATGGTAGAAATACGCACTTCCGTTTTTGCCGTTCTGGATGCTACACCATTTTCATAAGGCATTGCAACCGAAATGACTGAGTTTTTCTTAATCGTGTTAAAGGTTGCATCCTGTGCTTTATTTGGTGCGTTATACAAGGTGTAAACAATTTCGTCTTCCTCAGCATCCGGATCAAGGGTAATTGTCCTCGGATACCCTCTGGAATCTTTCAAATACTTATCAGTAATGACACCATCTTCTGCAGAGATTGTTCCAACCACATAGGTTTCAAAGTTGGATACAAATGCAACGTCCATTTGGCCGTCCTGCCCATTGTCAACAAACCGGATTTCTCCGTTGTCGATATCAAGCAGCTCTACTTTTTCTGTACTTGTTACAGCGCCAACACCACTTCCGTTATAAATAATCGAAAGGTCATCACTGAGACTGAGCGTTGATGGCCTGCTGGAACCATCTTTATAATATTCCACACTGCTTGCATCCACGCTTTCAATCTGGTAGTCTGAAATGATATGTTCATCATTGAGCGACGCTGAAATTTTCCCAATGATTCGTTTTGACCGCTCAACGGTGTATGTGAATTCCACCTCATAACCCAGCAGGTTTTTCATTTGCTCCAGCGTCTGGTTTTCAAAGACATACACTTGATTGTCAATCTGGACTTCATTTCTGGAAAGCCCCAGCTGCATGCCGGTCAGCGTATAATCATAAACGCCTTCTACCTGGCCAAATTCTTCTTCGGGCTCTTCAGAATTGTCAATGATCGTTCCACTCGTAATAGAACCATTCCCGCCTGGAACGGTGACTGTCACTTTGTCATAGGGATCAGAGTCAAGCATGTTGCAAATAATCTGCGCAACCAATCCACGCGGTGCGGGAGTTTCTGCAGCAGAAGCAGCTCTTGCGGTAATGCCAACCTGGTTTGCAACTGTGATATAGCCTGTATACCAAGGATCGGTCTGTGGGATAACAGGCGTATAGCCCAATGCACAAACAGCCATTTTTACCGCTTCTGCGTACAGCACTTCATTGTTGGGACGAAATGTTCCGTCCTCATATCCATCGATAACACCAAGATCAACCGCATACGCTATGTAAGGAATGGCCCATGCGACTGTGGGGTCTTCGTCAACATCCGCAAAACCAGCCGGCTTTGTAGTCGTAGTTGCAACATCTTTTGCCTGCGCCACCACTAAAAGCTTTGCAAACTCTGCACGCGTGATAGTCGCATCCGGCTTATAGGTTCTAACACCGGTTTCGTCAAGATAGCCGTCCACGATTTTTTCTTCGTATAGGCGCTCAATCGCCTCTGCGTAAGGCGTATTCTCATCAACGTCTGCAAAGATGCCGGCAGCAGTTACCGTACTGACCACAGACGTAAACAAGAACAGAAAAAGCGTCACGAACGCAGTCATTCTTTTTGCGCTCTTCATGTAGATACCTCCTAAATCTCAATAAATTTTTCTAGTGACTACTACACAGTTTTATTGTATCACTGTCAAGTGATTCCGTCAACCTTCTTATATAATTGAAACGAATATGTAACATTTTTAATGCGTTCTAAAATATCGTCTGTTTAAAGTCCAAAGCTGGCTTCTGTCAAGGCTTTCCAGCTGTTCTTGTGTAATCCGGAACTGCCAGTTTCCGGCAGCGCGCCCAGGGGTGTTCATTCTGGTATCTGCCCCAAATCCAAGTAAATCCTGAATGGGAAAAATGACTGTTTTGGCACTGCTTGCAAACAGTGTGCGCAACATAGAAGAAAGCCCCTCTTCCCACGGCTTTTGGCCATGCCCGCAATAGGCAAGGACACGGCTTCTGGTTTTTGCATCCAGCTCCCATAAGTAGCCCAACAGCGTATTGTTGTCGTGCGTGCCGGAATAAGCGACACAGTTACCATCATAGTTGTGGGGCAGATGAAGATTGTCTTCGTCCTCTAAAAACGCAAACTGGAATACCCGCATGCCGGGAAACCCGCTGTCCTCCACAAGCGCTCGGACATCAGGCGTGATATCGCCCAAATCCTCCGCAATAATGAGCCGGCCGGCTGTCCAGATTTTCATCCTGTCAATGAGATCCCTTCCCGGCCCTGGCCGCCATTCGCCTTCCTTGGCGGATTTTGCCCCATAGGGAACAGCCCAATAGGAGGAAAATGCCCTGAAGTGGTCCAGCCGCAGGCCGTCAAACATGGAAAGTGCATGTTCAATTCTGCTGTGCCACCATGTATACCTGTCCTGCGCCATATAGGCCCAGTCATAGAGCGGATTTCCCCAGAGCTGGCCTTGGTTGGAAAAATAATCGGGCGGCACGCCGGCCACAGCAGAGGGCCTGCCCGCCCGATCGAGCAAAAACTGCTTTTGGTTGCCCCAGACATCGCTGCTGTCATAAGAGACATACATGGGCATATCGCCAATGATTTGTATGCCTCTCTGGTTCGCATATTGCTTTAGCGTCTGCCACTGTGTATGAAACGTATACTGAACCCACTGCCACGCAAACAGCGTTTCCGGTTCCGGTTTAACAACCGTCCATTGGTTCCACGGCTTTTGACCGTTTGCCTCTCGAAGCGCTAAAAATTTACAGCAGTTTTCAAGGTGTGGCTGCGATAAGATAAACTGTTCAATTGCTGTCCTATCTCCTACCCGGCCCGCCGCAGCTTTTAAGAGCGGCAGCCGTTCTGACTGTAATCGGTCAAATTCGCACAAATACGGCGTGTGCTGCCGCTGCGCCTGGAGTTCTTCTTTGGAAATAAGCCCCTGTTCCTGTAATGGCTGTAAATCAATCAGCCACGGATTCCCACCAAATGCAGAGAGGGATTGATAAGGGGAGTGGTAAGAATCGGGAAGGCAAAACGGCAGCACCTGCCAATACGTAAAGCCACAATCCGAAAGAAAATCAACAAAATCAAATGCTGCTTTGGAAAACCCACCAATTCCGTATTCACCATACAGTGATGAAATATGCATCAAAACGCCGCTTGATCGATTCATGGATTCCCTCCGGTCACAATTTGTTGTCAAATAAAAACCCCTGTTTACAAAATCGCTTTTGTAAATAGGGGTTTCATCCATTTTGAATCATTGATTAGCCCTTGATAGAACCAATCATAACACCATGGACAAAGTATTTTTGTACAAAAGGATAAATACACCAAACCGGCAAGCTTGCCACAATAATCAATGCGTATTTAAGCAAATCAGCAAGGTTTGCACGCTGTGCAAAGCTGTCACCTTCCAGCATTGATTCAGAGTTCATCTCGTTTGCAAGCAAAATATCTTTCAGTATTACCTGCAGCGGCTGTTTTTCATATTCTGTCAAGTACAGATATGCATTAAAGTAAACGTTCCAGTGTGCTACAGCATAGTACAGTGTGATAACTGCCAAAATTGCCTTGGAAAGCGGGAGCACCATAGTGGCAAAAAAGCGGAAATCACTGCATCCATCTATTTTTGCTGCCTCCAGCAACTCCTTTGGAATATTTTGAAAGTTGGTTCTTGTAATAATCATGTTGTAAACTGAAATAGCACCAGGGATAATCATAACCAACCGATTGTTGATAAGGCCGTAGTCCTGCATCACAACATAGTTGGGAATCATACCGCCCGAAAACAGCATGGTAAAGGTGAACAGGAACATAAAAAAGTTCCGGCCAGGCATATCGCTTCTGGAAAGCGGATAAGCACATAAAACGGTCATTCCAACATTTACAAGTGTTCCAAAAACCGTATAAATAATGGTGTTTCCATATCCGCTCAAAACATTCTGCTGTTTAAACACAGCTTCATAACCTTCCAAGCTGAAATCAACCGGCCACAGGCCAACCCTTCCGCCCGCAACCGCTTTTCCCGAAGAAAACGACGATGCAATAACGTTTAACATTGGTAACAATACGATGGCCAATACTATTACCATGATGACATTTACAACCGCATAGAAAATCGTATCGCTTCTACAGGTTGAAATGGCTGTACTTTTTCTCTGCTTCAATTTTGACCCTCCTATTCTACCAAAGACTTGTTTCGCTTACGCGTCTTGAAATGGCATTTACGCTTACCAACAAAATTAAGTTAATGACAGAGTTGAAAAGTCCAATTGCGGTACCAGTTTCAAATTGCTGCATGATGATACCACGTTTATAGGAGAAGGTGGATATAATCTGGCTCTTTGACAGGTTGGTATCCGCCTGCATCAGCAAGACCTTTTCAAAGCCGACATTCATCAGCTGTCCAGTGTTCATGATAAGCAAAATAATTGCCGTAGGAAGGATTGTCGGAATGTCAATATGCCAAACGCGCTGCAGACGGGTAGCACCATCAATAATGGCGGCTTCTGTCTGCTCAATGTCGGAGTTGGACAAAGCGGCAAGATAAATGATGGTTGACCATCCCATGTTTTGCCAAATGCCAGACCACACATACAAATGTTGGAAAGCGCTGGCAGACCCCATGGGGCTGGCGTCGTAACTGCCATTCGGGAAAAGGATATCATAAATCTGTTTAAACAGACCAACTTTTGTATTGAAGAACTGGGTCAGAATACCAACCATAACAACGGTTGAAATAAAGTGCGGCAGATAGGTTACCATCTGCACTGTTTTCTTATATGCCTTATTGCGCATTACATTGAGCCCCAACGCCAGTAAAATCGGAATTGGGAATCCTGCAACCAGGCTGTAAACAGAAACGGTGATGGTATTAATAAACGCCTGCCGGAATTCTTCCTGCTGCAAGAAACGGAAATACCGTAAGCCTACCCATGGGCTGCCCCAAATTCCCTTCGTCGCACTAAACTTCTTAAATGCAATCTGGATACCAAACATGGGCACATAGGCAAACATTATAATATAAATTACCGGCAGCAGCAGCAGTACATAAAGCTGCCAGGCAAGTTTTATATTCTTGAAGTTATTTTGTAGGGCAATGGAATTCTTACCCTTTTTTGGATTTGATTTTTCAATGCTTGTTTTCTGTGTGTTCATATTTTCTATCTCCAATATAATTAAATCCCTGCCAAAAGGTTGTGTTATTGGTTTGCCACACAGGGCAAACCAATAACCAACACTTTTCAAACGTTGTTCCAATCAAATATTGGGGTTATCTTGCTCTGCCTTCTTCAAAGCGGTCATAACCAATCTGGGAGAGTTCCAGATAACGGTCAACACCATAATTTTTCAATTCTTGCTGGAATGCATCCCAATCTTTGTCAATGTCTTTTTCACCTGTAATAAATGAAGCGACATTTTGTTTTACAAATGCGTCAATTGTAGCAAACAGTTCTGCATATTCTTCATATTCTTCTGCTTCAAACAACTGTTTTTCAACAATCTTATCCGGGCCTTTGCCATAGTACGCGGTAATTGCATCTGCTTTTACTTTTTCACCGTCTAACGGATTGCCGTTCCACGCCATACCATCTGAAATTGCAGCATACCGGAACTGCGGGTTGGTTGCCTGCCAATGCGAGTTCTGCGGAACGCCAAATTGGAGAATTGGAACGATTTCTGCTTCTACACCAATGTTTTCAAACAAGCATACATCGTCTTCGGTTGCGGGTCTCCAGTCAGTACCTTCTTCACCATAACGTGCGAAGATAGAAGCATCTTTGCTCAACATGAAGTCCATTAAAGCAAACGCAGCCAGCGGGTTTTTGCAGTATTTTGTGATTGTGCCATTTACACGTGCATCGATCGGCTGTTTATATGCCCAAGCAACACCATCGGGGCCTTCCAACGGCGGAAGTGCTACATAATCCAGCATTCTCTCAGGCGTAACGCTAAATACGTTATCCGGGCTACCGGAGGTATATACGCCAATGATGTTGTCTTCCATCTGTGCAACAGATTTTAAGGAAGCGTTGTCCATGGAGAAGGATTCCACGTCAAACAGGCCCTCATCTACCAAGGAGTTAATGTATCTGAGCGCATCCTGGAACTCAGGCTGCATGTAAGCGAGGCTCAGCTTACCGTTATCATCCACAACATAGTAATTCTTCTGATCATCATAAATGAAAGAGTTGATTAAGAAGTGATACGGTGTCTGACGATAGCCATCTTTTGAACCGGTGAAGCCCAGCTCATCAGCTTTGCCGTTGCCATTTGGATCCTGCGTTTTAAACGCTTTTAATACATTTCTCAAATCTTCTGTCGTTTTCGGAACTTCCAGGCCAAGCTTGTCAAGCCAAACTTTATTGATCCAGGCTTTACCGGAATAAACATTGCCCTGCTGTTCGGTTATGTAAGGCATAAAGTAGCGGTGACCGTCAGCAGAAAGCAGGTATTTTTCCACATCGCAAAGGCTTTCTTCCATTGCAATTTTGATGTAGTTGCCATACTCGTCAATATAGTCGTCGAGCGGCACAAAAATGTTTTCGCCTTCTACACCGTATTTGGTGAGAATGTCGTCACCAAACTGAATGCCCATAAACACTTCCGGCATCGTGCTGTCGTTTGCAGCAAGCATAATTTTCGCTTTTTCTGTGCCGTCTGCCATGATATTGAATTTTAAATCCAACCCAGTTTGTTCTTCCAGCCACAGAGTGAATTTGTTGGTTTCAAAGTCAGTAACATTGGAGTCGGAACCTTTACCAATGGTCAGAGAAATATCTTTTCCCTTGGCAAATCCAACCTCTTTGTTCTTTACAGCTTCTGCAACTTTTTGATCTGCTTCTGCCATTGCATTAGTCTTTGCCGTGTCGGTGTTGCTGTTGCCACAAGATGTCATAAGAAGCATTGCAACCAGAGCAAATACTGCTATGATGCGTTTTTTGTTGACATGTTTCATTTTACCTCTCCTCTTCTTGATTATTTAATATTATTTTTAAAATAATATTCTAACACAAAGTCATTCTGCTGTGCTTTGCACAAAAGAATGATACGGAATGAGCCCCGCTCCATTCCAGACGAAGGCTTTTAATGTATTGCCAGGCTTGACTCCAGTTAAAGCCGCTTCTGAAAGCGCAATCGGAAACGCTGTATTTTCATCAAATGGCACGGGAGCTGAGGATGCAACCTGTACCAATGCATCATCCGCATCGTATTCCGCCAGGATAATTTTTGCCGTCTTTGCGCCGGTTCCCACAGTCTCCTGCACGGAACCGCCCGCTTGATACGTGCCGTTTTCCCCTGTAATCTCTACTATTGTATAGGGCTGTACAAGTTCTACTGTAATATCGTCCACATACAAAGTTCTGGCGCCCGCAAATGTATTGATTATATCAGCGCCCCCTTCTGTTATCATTTCACCGGCACAGACCTGGTCAACTGCAATTCTGCTCACGTTTGCCTTAGCCAGTGTTGGGGTGATGGTATAGTAGGTTTCAATTTTTTTCCAGGTGCGCGGTGCAATGCAAAAGTCCTTCCGCCCTGCAGGTGCTGTCGCATAGTTGACACCGTCATCCCCCGTGCTGGCAGGATCATCACTGTTGGCATATGCATACATGGCAATCGACACCCAAACTTCCTCTGCATCGTCAAATGAATCGTCTGTAAGAAGCTGTGCCTCATCAATGTGGTACAAATCATCTGCATAGACATAGGCGGAAATTTTGTAAGTCTTGCCAATGTCGTTTAAAGTAAGTGCATCATGTCCGAAAAAGCCCGGCAATTTGATACGGTCATACGCCCGCGCGCGCGATCCGATTCGAATGCTCTTACCGCTCTCCGCACCAGTCACCGCGGCGTTAAACATAGTTTCATCCACACTGGGCATTCCGCTATAACCGCCGCCAGCTGTAAAATCTGTGTAATTGCCAGTGGGCAAATCGTTAAAGCTGTTTATGCTGCCAAACGACATTCCATCCGCGGGAACATCTGGAATTTCTGGAGTGCCAGGGTCTGGAATTTCGCTCGGGTCAATCTCTGTTACGCAGACATTATCCAAATAGAAGGTGTCTGCAAATGGAGTAATCCCCAGCTGACAGATTCGCAATGCATTTACCAGATCGTTTTTATTATCGGAGCCTACAGTTCCTAATGTACCAGCTTCAATGATGTAATAAAAATCCAACGTTGTCCATTCATCCCACTTGACATATTTCTTTTCTACTGCATATGCAGTTGTCGCATACTTGTAAGCGTGTTGCTCCGCATCCGATCCAGAAGGGCCATATACGCCGATATTTACATATTGGCCATCGCTTATTGCAAGCTCGTCATCTGGAAGCGGGATCGCAGTGCCATGCTCTAAATCTGTCGGGTTCCCGGCATAAGCGCCTGCCGTTTTGTCAAGATAGATATCGACTGAAAAATGAAATGCCCTGCCGACATCCTGCTCTGTCAAATCCCTTTTAAAAAGGTTGTTAAATTTCACCGCGGAATTGTTTGTATTCCTGTCGTATTTTTTTACACTCTTGGTGCCGGAATTTGCCTGCTCCCCAGCTACAACATCCGGGCCCTTTGCATTCTGCCCGCCGCTGCCAATAAATGGGTCGGCGCCAGTTGCGGAATAACTACCGGTGTTATAGCCTTCAAAGTCTTCTGTGTAGGCCAGTTTGTCTACAAACTTCCAAACAATGTCGTCCACATACATCCGCGCTGCATAAGAAGTACTGGAACCACCGTCAATACGAAGGTCGCGGTAATCTCCATTTAACGTATCTGCAGACACTTGAAGCGGAATTTCAATTTTCTGCCAGCTGCCAGGTGCTACGTTGATGCTCTTGGTATATGTATAGGTATCCATGGTTGCATTTTCGGTGCTTGAGGGTTCCCTACCCGGAATCGGAACTTCATTTTTGCCAATTACCGATGCACGGACCTTGGTAGTAGTGCCTGGATTAGAACCAGCAAGTTCATCTACATAAACCCAGAATGACACATTCACGTTTTTACCAATATCTTGCTCAGTAAAGGCGGGAATTGTGTCCTTCACTTTTAAACCACCTTTGGCTTTTTGGTCTGCAGAAAACACATTTTTCTCGCCATTATTATCATGAATCCCGTCGCCGTCTTCATCAACAAAGTTTGGATCATCCTCTTTTATGAACGCTACATAGCGATCTTCCGAATGCGGTGCAGGGAGGGATGGATCAGAACCATCATATGTAATCAATGAAGGCGTACCGGATGGAAAGCCAGCCGTATCCAAAACGTATGACCCAGCGGTTTCAAAATCAATGGTTGCAATGATATTTGATGCATCTTCCGCCCAAACCGGGGCAATACCAAACGAAGCTAACATGCAAACTACTAAAAGAACTGCCACAAACTTTTTCATTCCACCTTCTCCTTTTCCTATAAACTTCTGAAATCACACCAGAACGTTTTTCTATTCGCCTCCTTTAACTGGAATTGTCTTTGCAGCATTTGTTTTCCGTTTTATCCGTTCTTTGTTGTATATTTGCCTTAAAAAAAGAATAAAAGAAATTTTTAATTGTTCAATATCCACAAAAT
>JAJXRJ010000019.1:0-14193 GCA_021629085.1 Oscillospiraceae bacterium
TCTATATGATATCAAAATCATTTTTTTGACCATTGGAAGGGTTTTTTCCATGCATGATGTTTCAGAGTCGAAAGAGAATATGGAAAAAAATGAAGCAATGAAACAATTACAAGAGGTTGCTGCAACAGGGGACAAAAACCTTAATACGGCTGGAAAGGATGTATTATGAAATCAGATGTTACAAATCGGTTGATTTGGTATAAAGGCGATATCATTCCTGTAAATGATGCAAAAATCAACGTTCTTGCTCCCACGGCGCAGTTTGGTCTGAATGTTTTTGAGGGCATTCCTTGCTATTGGAACGAGCAAGAAAAGCAGCTGTATGCGTTTCGTCTAAACGACCATTACGACCGCTTGCTCCGCTCTGCAAGGCTGATTCAAATTGACTGTCCTTATACCAAAAAAGAGCTTGCAAATGGGTTTGTTGCCGTTATAAAGGCAAATACATATAAGGAAAACCTTTCTGTCCGTCAAACCTTGTTTGTAGATGGATTTGGCTCGTGGGGATCGCAAGAACCCGTAGGAATGTTTATTGCCCCTATCCCAAAGAAAAATACGAGTCAAGAATACAATAAACAAGGGCTTCATTGCTGCGTTACTTCTTGGAGAAGGATTTCCGATATTGCGCTTTCCCCGCGAATCAAGTGCGGCGCAAACTATATGAACAGCCGCGCCGGCCAAAGGGAAGCGCTTCGCAACGGATACGACAGCTGTATTTTCTTAAATGAATTTGGCAAAGTTGCGGAAGGCCCGGGTTCCTGCTTTTTTATGGCAACAAAAGGAACACTTGTAACGCCTGCGCTTACGGACAGTGTTTTGGAAAGTATTACGAGAGACACTGTGATAAGGCTTGCAAACGCAATGCACCTTCCCGTTTGTGAAAGGACGGTTGACAGAACCGAGCTTTACACTTGCGATGAGGCGTTTCTTTGCGGTTCTGCAATGGAAATCACGCCCGTGCTTTCCATTGATCGGTTTGTTGTGGGTACAGGAAAAGCAGGGGAAATTACATCTGACTTACATCGAGCATATCTCGACGCTGCCAAAGGTGTTAATAAAAAATACGGTGATTGGATCACGCCGGTATATACGGAGTAAGGATATGAAAATTACATTTATCACAGGCCACCTTTGCAAAGAACGGCATGCGCTGTTAAATGAATTGGCGCTGGATTTGGGAGAATATGGAGCAGAGGTCACGGTGCTGACCGGATTTCCCTCCCGCCGCATTTCAGACGAGGTGAGACAATATTATTTAGCGCATCCGAGAGAGCAAATTTCCAAAAATGTTGTAGTCCGCCGTATTGGTTCCAAAAGAGGCGAGGGAACCGGTCTGTTTGAGCGAATGATAAAATATGTTTTTCTCACCCGAAAGCTGTATAAAGAAGCAAAAAAGATTCCTACAGACGCTTATTATATTTACAGTTCCCCGCCGTTTCTTGGCTATATGGGATGTAAGCTTGCAAAAAAGGCGCCCACGCTTTATAATGCGCAGGATTTGTTCCCCGACACGCTTGTCCATATGAAACATATCAGCAATCAGAATCCGCTCATTCGATGGTTCCGATATAAAGAAAGACAAGCCTACCAAAAAAATACGCGGATAGTTACCATTTCAGAAGATATGAAAAAAACAATTGTCAAGGCAGGCTGTGATGAAAGCAAAATTGACGTTATCTATAACTGGGCAGATACTGCAGGGCTTCGTTATGTTGCGAAAAAAGACAATGCGCTGATGGACGAACTAAAAATTGATAAGCGCAAATTTATTATTTCTTATGCAGGTGATATTGGACTGTTTCAAGGCTGGGATGTAATGATTGACGCCGCAAAGATATTAAAAGACAAACATCCTGAAATCCTGTTTGCATTTATTGGCAGCGGCTCTTACAAAGAACGCCTCCTTCAAAGAGTGGAGCAGGAACATCTTTCCAATATTCAAGTGCTGCCCTTGCAGCCTGCCAGCAGACTTTCAGAAATTTATAGTATCGGTGATGTGGAGCTTGTCCCCATTGAAAAAGGGATTACAAAAATGGCGCTCCCTTCAAAGACTGGTGTGATTATGTCTGTAGGCAGTGCAATTTTGGCGCTGGTTGACCATGGCAGTGAAATTGAAAGGATTATTTGTGACCATAATGTTGGCGTTGCACTTGAACACGGTTCGGCGCAAAGATTGGCCGATGCAATTTTATATTGCTATGAACACAGGGACAGCCTTGAAACCTGGAGAACAAATGCCCGTAATTTTGCACTTGAAAATTATTCAAGAAAGTCACAAACAAAAAAATATTATGCCATATTAAAAAGTATAGCTGAAAATGCGCCATGCGGCAAGAGAGGAAAAAATGAGCACAGAGAAAATCACGGAGAATAAAACAGACACTGGCAAACACATGTTTTATTTTATTGTATTTTTGCGGCTTCTTGCAACTTGCTTGATTACCAATACGCATTACAACAATGTATATCCAATCTCATCGCTTGCTGTAGGCGGGTTGTTAGGTGACGTCTTGTTTTTTGCGATATCCGGATATTGTTACGGCAAAGGGCCAAGAGAAACATCATTTATCGTGTGGTATGCAAAAAGGATTGTCCGCATCTATCCCGCTATGCTTATCATGCTGATTGTAAATCACTTTGGCGGATTGTGGGATTACCATTCTGTTGGTTTTTTTAGATATTTTATTTTTCCACCTTCGTTTTTGTTTTACGGTTCTATTATGGTGATTTATATTCCAGTATATTTTGTTGGAAAAGTAAAAAATAAACATGTGTTTCTCTCTATCTTGATTGCATGTATATTTGTTTGGTTGATAGTGTATGGGTTTGTTTTGGACAAAAGCAGCTTTTTTATGCAGGCAACAGACAATATTTCCTGTCAGTTCCTTTATTTGAGCGCCGCTTTGTTTGGGATGTATTTTCGAAAATTTAAAAATGTTTGGCAGCTTGAATGTAAAACGGCAAGGATTGTTTTATCCGGTGCTTTTGTTATTTTGTGTGCAGTTATATATTTTGCTGCAACCGTCATTATAAGAAAATCACCGCAGCTTTATCCTGTTCAAATTGTGATTCAGCTTTTGGTTTTATTGCTGATACTCGCTTTAATGGACACCTTTGCACGGTTGGAGAGACATTTGAAAAAAACGCCAAACGCAATATTTCGTATTGTGAGTTTTGTTGCTTCGTTGACACTCGAAATTTATGCAGTACAAAGAATATTGATTGAGTATCTGGAATTTTTGCCGTTTCCTGTCAACTGGATTATCATTACCGCGTTGATTGTTGTGTCGGCGTATGGTTTAAAGCTGCTCTGTAATCCAATTGCTTTGCGGCTCAATACATGGATTGATAAAAACGCCAAATTGTTTGAAAGGAATCAAAAATGAAAGTATTGATTGCAATACGAGGATACTATCCGTCTGTCAAACACGGCGGACCGCCTATTAGTATTCAAAATTTATGTGAAGCAACCGGCGAAGATATCAAGTATTATATCATTACAACCAATCATGATAAAGGGGATTCCCATGTTTTGGATGGTATTTTGCCTGGATGGAATCAAGTTGGAAAGGCGCAAGTGCAATATTTGCCCGATGCGTTAGAGAAAGGCAAGGAATTTGATAGGCTTGTTTTAGAAGTAACGCCTGATTTGATATATCTTCAAAGCTTGTTTGATTTTAACTATACATTTCATTTGCTAAGAATTGCAAAGAAAAGGAAAATCCCTTGTCTGCTAGCTGTTCGCGGTGAGCTGAGCGATGGTGTATTTAAGAAAAAATATAAAAAAATACCGTATATTTTTCTATTAAAACGTATGGGGTTACTGAAAAATGTAACGTTTCATGCAACCTATGACGACGAAAAAAAGTTTATTCAGAGCCAATTCCACAACGGCAGCAAAGTAAGAGTAATCAAAAACCTGCCTGCCGTTGCCAATTTTAAAGTAAAAACGCGGATTAAGCGCCCAGGGCAGCTAAAGGCTGTTTTTATATCGCGCATTGTAAAGAATAAGAATTTGCTGGATTTGTTAAAAAGCCTAAAGTTTGTAAATTCCAATGTTTCGTTAGATGTTTTTGGGTTTTTGCAGGATCCGGAATATTGGCGGACGTGCGAAGCTGAAATGAAAAGCCTTCCTCCAAACGTTTCTGTTCAATATTGCGGTGAATTACGGCATGAAGACGTTATAAAAACGTTAGGGCTGTACGATGTTATGATCCTTCCGACTTACAGCGAAAATTTTGGGCAGATTATAGCCGAATCGCTGTTGGCGTCATGTCCCGTCATCATCAGCGATAGAACGCCCTGGAATGATATTGCACATGCAAAAGCGGGATATATCGCCCCATTGCATGACCTAGATGCTTTATCAACAGCGATTGAAACGGTTGCGCAAATGGATCAGGCGGCTTATGATGCGCTGCTTTTGCAATTGCAGCTTTATACAAAGCAAAAACTAGATGTCAAAAAAACAGCCGCGCAGTATGTGGGCTTATTTACAGATGTCGCAGGCAAAGCTTAATTTCTTAAGGGAGCAATGGTTATGAAAGTACTTTACTTGGTGAATATTCCTTCGCCGTATAGAGTGGATTTTTTCAACGAACTTAGCAAATACTGCGACTTAACTGTGCTTTATGAGTGCAGCCATTCTCTTGAAAGGAATGACAGCTGGGCCTCGAAGGGCTTAAAAACCTATCAAAAAGTGTTTTTGAAAGGGATCCGGACAGGCGTTAACCATGCATTTTCTTTTGAAATCATAAAATACATAAAGCGGTTTCAAAACGATGTGATTGTGATTGGCGGATACAGCACGCCGACTGCAATGGTTGCAATTGCCTATATGAAATTACATAAAATGAAATATTATATCAATGCCGACGGCGGGCAGATTGCAAACGACACTAAATTCCGCTATAAATTGAAAAAAATGTTGATTGGAAATGCCGCAGGTTATTTGAGCACGGGAAGGCAGACAGATGATTATTTTGCCCATTATGGCGCCAATCGGGCAAACATTTACAGATATCCGTTTACATCACTATTGCAAAAAGATGTATTACAGCGGCCTTTGCACCGCGATGAAAAATATTTGTTAAGAGAACAACTTGGCCTTCCAAAGGCTCCAAAGATTGTGATAGCAGTTGGGCGGTTTATTCAAGGAAAGGGATTTGATATTCTGCTCGACATATGGGAACAGTCTTATATAGAGCATAAGCTCTTGCTGGTGGGAGACGGCCCTCTAAAAACTGAATATGAAAGCCGCGGTGTGCGCAATGTGATGATAATTGATTTTCAGAAAAAAGAAATGCTTGCCAAATATTATCAGGCGTCGGATGTATTTGTGCTGCCGACCAGAAAGGATATATGGGGGTTGGTCATCAATGAAGCAATGGCAAACGGGCTGCCTGTTATTTCAACAGACAAGTGCGTTGCAGCGGTTGAACTGATTGAAGCGCACAAAAATGGAGCTGTGGTTCCGTCTGATGACATTGAACAATTAAAACAGGCGATTGTTGCAATGCTTTCGGCAGACGACGCAGCGCTTTACCAGATTGGCGTACATAATATCTCAAAAATTCAGCAATGGTATACCATTGAAAAAATGGCGCAGACGACGGCGCAAATATTCAAAGAAGGTTATGCGGGACAATGAAAAATTATCAGCAGACAGATGTTTTGAGAATATCAAGCACAAAAAAAGTAATTTTTATGCTGTTGTTTATTGTTTCATACTTAATGAATGCACAGTTTCGCCTGCCATATAACGCACTTTTGCGCTGGTTTATGTTAGTCCTATTTTTGATGTATTATATCTATATCAATGATTTTAAAATCAAAATCAGCATTTTAAAAAACTGTGGCTGGATATGGTTTGGAATTATGGTTTTTCCAAACTTAATCACAGTGTGCCGCAACGGTTATACCCTTGCACGTACATTGTCTTTTTTGATTGTGCTTCTTGCTTTTGGAATGTTTCACAATACAGAGATTTACACAAAAGAGCGAGGGAAAATATACTTTGATTGGTTTTCTAACATTTTGATTGTCGGGTCTTTGCTAAGCGTGCCTTTTATGGCGTTGCCGGCTGGATATTTTGGAGGGCGCTTTCGGGGGATTATGACCAATGCAAATGGATGTGCATTGATAACCGTTTTTGCACTTATATGCGCTGTTTATAAGATGAAAACGACGAGGCATAAACTGGTTTTCTTTGTTACATGCATACTGTTTTTTATTGAAATATTATTGACACAGTCGAGAATGGCGTTTGCAGGTGCTGCTGTAGTTTTTATATTACTCCCGTTTTTGCTTGGGAAAAAAAACAATGCGATGCATACTTTGTTGAACATTGGTTTTATTGTTATCATGTTTGTAGCTGGGTATTATTTGCTTTTACAATTGAACCCCAGAGTTTTGGAACGGTTTGCGAATGATGATATGTCACGCAAGGCGTGGGAGTATGCGTATCAACGAATTGAACTTCATCCGGTGTTTGGCGTTGGATATTCTACTTCTTCTTATCAGCAAAGCCTAAACCCTTTGGATAGATCCTGGAGTTTTTTCAGCTCATATTTGGAATTGCTTGTAGATTGCGGTTACTATGGGTTTTTGTGTACAGTTATATACTTTGTTTTTAAGTTGCTGCCCTGCATTAAGAATGCCCTAAAGGACGATTTTATACTATTTCTGCTTTTATTTGTGGGGGTAGGGCTCATGATTGGTGTTTCGGAATCCTATATATTTGCGGTTGGAAATCCCATTTCGCTGTGTTTTTGGTTTGTGTTCAGTTTGTTGGTTCATTACAATGGTCAATGTGAGGTTTTAAATTGTGAACAATAAAAAAATATTATTTTTGGCTATGTGGTTTTTGCCCCGCATTGGGGGTATGGAAATGTCCAGTAACGAAATTGTAAAAATGATACAAAGCATGCATGCTGATGTTTGGGTAATTACCACAGACTATGAAACAGCACAACAATATGATAAAGCGCAAAGCTTCGTAATCCGTAGGGCAAAAGGTACATTTTTACAAAATCTTGCCAGCAAAAATAAAATAAAACGTATCTATTACTACTGTAACTATTATCATAAATATTTTTTGGAGGTCAAAAAAGCGATCAAAGAATTTCAACCGGATGAAGTTATTGTAGCAGATGAGCAGACGCGCAACTGGTTTGGATTTTATGCACATAAAATTGCATACAATCCGATTGTTGTGGCAAGCATGCCGGAAAAAAAGGAAGAGACAATTAAAATTAAGATCATTAGCAGGACGCTAAGAAAAGCAAAAGCAATTTATTGTGTCAGTAATTCCACAAAAGAAAAAATGCTTGAAGCCTTTGGTGATGCATTTCGCCCAAAAATGCATGTGCTATACAGAAGCATTGGCCAGGCGTTTTTACATTCTGCTGTGGATCAAGACGCTGTCAATGCCTTAAAAACGCGATACAATCTGCAAAATAAGTTTGTCCTTCTTTCGGTGTGCAGGCTGAATCAGAAAAAAGGCGTCGGAGAAGTAATTGCGGCATTGCATCAATTGCGGGATCAGGCAAAGGATATTGCCTTGCTGATTTGTGGCGAAGGTCCGGACCGGCAGCGTCTTGAGGAAATGGCCAAACAATATGGCCTTGAAAAAAATATCTTTTTTTGCGGAAAAATTGATAAGGAAGATATTACAAATTACTATGATGCTTGTGACATCTTTGTTTTGCCAAGTGTGGAAGAATCGTTCGGCAGGGTATACGCAGAGGCCGGCGCGCGCCGGAAAATGAGTATTGGCTGCAACATTGGCGGTGTTGCCGAAGTGATTGACGACGGGAAAACTGGATGTTTGATTGAACCTGAAAAGATCGATATGCTTGCAGAATTAATTTTGAAATTCAAAACCGATGCGCTGCTTCGAAATGGACTGGCAAATCGCATGTACAAAAAGGTTCAGGAACAGTTCTCTTTTGAGGCATTGGCAATAAAATGGAGAGAGATTTTAAAAGCGGAGTGAGAAATGGCGACTATCAAGAGAAAAATAGCGAGTCCAATCTTAAATTATATGCTGAAAGCTAAAAAACATATTATTGTTTCAGACAGCAGTGTGGATTATGCATTGCTAAAAAATGTGAATGCAGCCGGCACAAAGGAATATCCTGTAACGATAAATGGTTCCAAAATTGGCAACATTGAATTTGGCGAGGGATGCCGGTTTTTTGACTGTGTATGTCATGGAACGGTGCGGCTAGGACGATTTGTAACATTTGCGGGGCCTGGGGTCAAGGTGTGCGGAAACGTTGAAGGGATTTCTATTGGAAGCTTTACATCGGTAGGAGCAAATGTGACGATCCAAGAGGGAGAACATAATACTTCAAAAATAACCACCTATTTTATCAATCGCAATGTTATTAAGAACCGCGTGCCAGAGGAAACCAGCAAGGGAAAGATTGTAATTTGCGAGGACGTATGGATTGGGTCAAATTCTACCGTGTTAAGCGGGGTAACTATAGGGCGCGGAGCGGTTGTTGGTGCTGGCAGTGTTGTTACAAGAGATATCCCGCCATATGCGATATGCATTGGTGCGCCGGCAAAGGTCATGAGATATCGGTTTGATGCTACAGCAATTGAGAAGATTGAAAAATCCAAATGGTGGGAAATGTCGACAGATGAAATGAAGAAATTTCATAAGCTTTTTGAAAGTGAAAATTTTCTTACATGCTTATAGAATACGTTCGGAAGTGGAGAGCAATGGTGAATAAATTAAAATATGGAATTTCCTGTTTATACTATTTTCTTCTTGCCAAAGTGATCATCGTATTTCATTATGATAAAAAATATATCACAGGAAAATATTTTTCTACATGGCATAGTGTGGGGTGGCGTTGGTGCGTCAATGATTACAAAGGGTGTAAGCGTTTAAAAAAGAATTTAGACGTACCTTTTCCAACCTCGCCGCTTATTAAATATGCAAGGGCGGAAAATATTGTATTTGACCCGGATGATTTGGTCAATTTTCAAACGAACGGATGTTATTATCAAGCGTTTGGAAAGATCAGCATTGGCAAAGGGACGATAATTGCGCCGAATGTAGGAATTATTACCGCCAACCACCGGATTGACGATTTGGATTTGCATGATCCCCCTAAACCTGTAATACTCGGAGAAAAATGCTGGGTTGGCATGAATGCAATGATCTTACCCGGTGTTGAACTGGGGGATAACACAATTGTTGCCGCTGGCGCAGTGGTAACAAAGAGCTTTCCAAAGGGACATTGTGTAATTGGAGGAACGCCGGCCAAGGTAATACGGGAACATGAATAAATTATATCATAAGCTCAATAGCAATTTATCTGTACAAGCTTTTTTGCTGACTGCAAGCAAGATTTTGACATTATTAATTTCATTAATAACTGGTATGCTGCTTTCGCGGTTTCGGTCTCTGGAAGAATATGGTACATATGCAGAACTGATGACCGTGATTACGTTGGCCGTTTCTATTTTTGTGCTGGGACTGCCAAACTGCATCAATTATTTTCTGCCAAAAGCAAAGGGTCAAAAAGAGCAGGATAATTTTTTATCCACATATTATTTCGCTGTTACAGCGATCTCTTTGCTGGTGGGAGTGCTTTTGGTTTTGCTGATTCCATTTTTGGTCAGATATTACGGGAATGAGCAAATAAGATGGTATCCGTATGTTTTATTCATAATTCCTTGGACAAAGGTGATAATCGGCGGCCGAAGCAATATGCTGGTTGCGGTATCGCGCGCACATCGGGAAATTGTGCATAATATCTTAAACAGCCTGGCGTTATTGGCAATTATACTCTTAACAAAATTTGTAGACGGAACGTTTCAGTTTTATCTGATTTTATACGTAATGGTGGAAGTTCTGTTTACGGCAGCGGTTTATTTTGAGACTGGCCGGATTGTTCAAAAAATAAACTGGTCGATTGATTTTAAACTGTTAAAAACAATGTTTATCTTCTCTATACCAATGGGATTGTCGACTGCGATGGGGACGCTTTCTACAGAACTGGACAAACTGACAATTGGCTGGCTTTTGAATGAAGAGGCAGTGGCGGTTTATGCGAATGCTGGAAGAGAACTGCCGATTACCTATTTATCAACGTCCTTTACGGCAATAATACTGCCGCAAATTGTAAAAAGTATTGCGGCGGGCCGGACGAACCATGCAGTCCAGCTATGGAAAGATTCTATGGAGCTTTGCTTTATCATTATGGGGTTTTTCTCAGCTGCCTGCATTGTGTTTGCGCCGCAAATCATGTCATTGTTATATTCGGATAAATATTTGGGCGGTGTAGCAGTTTTTAGAATTTATGCAGCGACCTTACTGCTGAGAATTACATATTGGGGAATGATTTTAAACGCATATGGAAAATCAAAAGCAACCATGTGCGCCTCTTTGATTTCACTTGCCATAAATATTGTATTGAACTTCCTGTGCTATTCTATGTTTGGATTTTGCGGCCCTGCAATGGCTACGTTTATTTCCATTTTCGCATCAACGATATTTCAGGTTTTATTTACAAAAAGAATTACAAATATGAAGCTAATGGATATGATTCCATTCAAAGGTATTTTAAAAATTTTGGCCATAAACTGGATTGCTGCAATTTTGTTGGTGCTGTTTGTGGATTTTATCAAGCTTTCAACCACATGGACAGATATTTTGACGGCTGTGGGAATTGGATGCGGATGGTTTATTGGTTACTTGTTGCTGGTAAGAAAACGTTTGCTAGTATTGATAAGAGGGATTAATCACAAATAAAAAACGCGATTTTATGGAGGAAAAAATGTCACTTTACAAAAAACTTGTTAGAAAAGAGGAAAAGCTGGCTTTGATCGGGCTTGGCTATGTGGGTATGCCAATTGCCGTTGCGTTTGCAGCAAAGGGGCTTTCGGTTGTTGGGTTTGACTTAAATAAAGAAAAAATTATGCTATATCAATCTGGCGTTGATCCAACAAAAGAGGTGGGCGATGATATAATCAAAAATACCACTGTGGAATTTACAAGTGACGAAACAAGCCTGCGCGGCGTAAAATTCCACGTTGTTGCGGTGCCTACGCCGGTAAATACCGACCACACGCCCGATCTTACACCTGTGATTGGCGCAAGTGAAATTGTCGGCCGCAATTTAACCAAGGGTTCTATTGTTGTGTATGAATCCACCGTATATCCCGGTGTTACAGAAGATGTCTGCGTTCCGATTCTGGAAAAAGAGTCGGGGCTAAAGTGCGGCAAGGATTTTAAGGTCGGTTATTCTCCTGAGCGAATCAATCCGGGAGACAAAGTTCATAGGCTGGAAAATATTCGCAAGATTGTTTCTGGTATGGATGCAGAAGCGTTAGAAGAAATTAAAAACGTATACGACCTTGTGATTGAAGTGGGAACATATCCGGTCTCCACCATTAAAACGGCAGAAGCGGTGAAGGTGGTCGAAAACAGCCAGCGCGATATCAATATTGCCTTTATGAACGAGCTTGCGATGGTATTTGACCGTATGGGGATTGATACAAACGAAGTTGTCGACGGTATGAATACGAAATGGAATGCGCTTGGATTTCGGCCGGGACTGGTTGGGGGCCATTGCATTGGGGTCGACCCTTATTATTTCACATATGAAGCGGAAAAATTGGGCTACCATAGCCAGATTATTTTAAATGGGCGCATTGTAAATGACGGGATTGGAAAATTTGTTGCCGACGCTGCGATTAAGAACATGATTGCTGTTGGACAAGCACCTAAAAAATCAGAGGTTGTGATTTTAGGCCTTACCTTCAAAGAAAACTGTCCCGATACCAGGAATAGCAAAGTAGATGATATTATTAAACGTTTGAATGAATATGGGATTGTGCCTAAAGTCGTCGATCCTTGGGCGAGCCAAAAGGATGCCATGCATGAATATGGCGTCACATTAACCAAGCTTGAAGATATTAAAGATGCTGACTGTATGATTGTAGCCGTTGCACACGATGAATTTAGGGCGCTGCGCATTGACGATTTAAAGAAGTTTTATAAAGCATCTCCTGATCAAGAAAAAGTTTTGATCGATGTAAAAGGGATTTATAAGATTGAAGAGCTAAATGCTTCGGGAATGAAGTATTGGCGGCTGTGATATGCTTAAAGCGAATATTATAAGAGGGATTGACAAATGCACATAAGCGATGGGCAACCGATTGGCAGGCAGGGCTATCTATCAAAAGATAGTTGCTGTTGTCACTGTTCGTTTGTTGCCTGGCAGCCGTGCTTTATTTACTTCATTTTTCAACTGTATGGTATGAAAGTATTTTTGCCTTTGTTTTGGGAATGGTATGGTTAAACAGAAAGGAAAGCATTGACAGATATCTTTCATTAAACCGAGCTTGGGTGCGTATGTGGAGTATTAGCCTGGTTTTATTTTGCCTGTTTTTTTTAGGTAGCAGATTGTTTCCGGTTCAGCTTGTTAGGTTGCCACTAAAGTCTATTTCAGCCATATTTTTTGTAATATTTGTTGTACTTACAACGTATAAAATTTCGGTCAATTGCACGGTGACAAGGTTTTTTGGCAAAATTTCATTAGAAATTTATGTTGTGCAAGGACTGTTTATCTCTTTGTACCACAGTCCAATCCTATATATACAAAACCCGTATGTATTTGTTACACTGGTTGTAATCAGCACCTTTCTTGCTGCCTGCGGTTTGAAGCCTCTGTTTTCTTTTATATATTCTGCATTTTGGCGCACAGCAAAATCATAAGATGTTCATTTGTTTAATTGTCGCTCTCCCTGCCCGCATATCCAGAGGCCCGGCTGAATAGAGATAGTAGTGAATTTCTAAAAAAGGGCGGTTGGATGAAATGCGGATAATTTTTTTATTTGATAGCGAAGGAGAACCAATCGATAAGCTTTTATTGTCTTCATTTGCTTTGTTTGTCGAGCGCGCGCTGCTGCGGGAGAGTGCATCGGATGTACAGTAAAATCGAACATCCGGAAAAGTACAGGGCTGCGCTCTACATCCGCCTGTCAAAGGAAGATGAGAATGAGGGCGAATCGGGGAGCATTACCAACCAGCGCAGTCTGCTTTGCACATTTGCATCGGACAATCATTTGGAGATATACAGCGAATATGTGGACGACGGATATTCGGGCTGTAATTTTGACCGGCCTGCCTTTGGACGGATGCTTGAAGATATTCGGCAGGGGAGGGTCAATTTGGTCATCACCAAAGACCTCTCACGGCTTGGACGCGACTATATCTTGACTGGCCACTATATGGAACGGTTTTTCCCGGAGCATCAGGTTCGCTATATTTCACTTTTGGATGGCATCGACACTGGAATTGAATCGAGTGACAATGATATCACGCCGTTTCGCGCCATTATGAATGACATGTATGCCAAAGATATCTCCAAAAAAATTAAGAGCGTGAAGCGTGATAAGCAGAGCAAGGGCTTGTTTGTTGGCGGGAAAGCGGTATACGGCTATCAGCTTTCCCGCACAGAAAAAAACAAAATTGTGATTGATGAAGCGGCCGCGCCCACTGTGCAAGCTATATTTTCCTGGGCGGCAGCGGGCATGTCGTGCAGGGAGATTGCACAGAGGCTCAACGACCAAAAAATACCGCCGCCTGCGGTATATGCAGGGCTTCCGGTTTCCCGCAAAGGGCCATACAGCGGGCTTTGGAGCAGCGAGCGGATTTCCGATATGCTGCAAAATGAGACCTATATTGGAAACATGGTGCAGGGAAAAACAAAAAAGGTAAATTACAAATCCAAAAAAAGCGTTAAACTTCCGCGCAATGATTGGATTGTGGTGGAAAACACCCATGCGCCTTTAATTTCAAAGGCACAGTTTGAAACGGTGCAGGTGCTTTTAAACAGCAGGCGTTCCACCCGGGTTCGTACGTATGACTACCCATTAAAGGGGATCATTCACTGCCATGAATGCGGCTATCCGTTGGCGGTGATCAACCGGCCCGACCGGGCGGGGAATGACTGCTTATATTTTATCTGCCGCACCTATCAGCGGTTTACCAAAGCGCGGCGGTGCACAAGCCATACTGTGCAGGAACGGGCGGTAAACCAGGCAGTGCTGGAAAATTTGCGTAAATTTTTGGCACAGTTTTTGGACCGGCAAACCCTTTTTAATACTTATAAAAATACAGTGGAGAACTTTTTTAATCAGCAAAAATCATACAGGAAAGTGGATGTG
>JAJXRJ010000019.1:14203-39378 GCA_021629085.1 Oscillospiraceae bacterium
AATGTATTTAGACAAGCTTTCCGGCGTCATTTCCAAAGAGGTGTTCTTGCGGTTGTCCGAACGGTTTTTAGCAGAGCGGATGCATATGCAAAAACAGGTGGAAATTTTGCAAAATGAAATAACGCTTCAGCCAACACAGGGGGATATCCAGGCGCAAAATCTGATTGATCAATTTTTAAATGCGCCATATCTTCAGCGGGAGCTGGTGCTGCATCTTTTAAAAAAAGTGGAGCTGACCCAACAAAAAGAGCTGATTCTTCATTTTCGATGCAAAAATCCAGCAGGATAATCACATGTCGTACATGGAATTTCACTTACAATAACCGATGCGATCTGTTTCGCGAATTGAGAAAAAAGCCATTAAAAAATTATCCAGCTCTTTTTTGGATAACGAGCATTGATTTGCACCAAATTTTTTAGAATGCACTTTATAGTGCGTTCTTTTTTTTATGGAACCACTATATTTTGTATGGAAATATTACACTATTGTTAATTTTGTAAAAAAAAGGCTTTATTTCTTTGAGAGGATGTGTTATAATAATGGCAAAGTAAATGTAATTGACTGGAAACCAAAACAGAGGGTGGATCAATGTTTGAAAAGCTGTCCTTTTTAGAGACGCGTTTTTTGGAATTAGAAGCCAAGATTTCCGACCCGGAAGTCATTGCCGACCAGGCGCTTTGGCGTAAGCTTTGCAAGGAGCACGCCGACATTTTGCCCATCGTTTCAAAATATAGGGAATATAAGCTGGTTTTGGAAAATATGGAGGAAGCGAAGGAAATTTTAGAAGCATCCTCTGAAAAAGAGTTAAAAGATATGGCGGAGGCCGAGCTTTTAGACGGCCGCGCGCAAATCGAGCAGATTGAGCAGGAAATGAAGGTGCTGCTGCTTCCCAAAGACCAAAACGACGAAAAAAATGTTATTATGGAAATCCGAGGCGGCGCAGGTGGTGACGAAGCCGCGCTGTTTGCTGGCGATTTGTTTCGTATGTATTCCATGTTTGCAGAGTCCATGCACTGGAAGGTGGAAATATTAAGCGCCAATGAAACCGATATTGGCGGTTTTAAAGAGGTTTCCTTTGCTGTCAATGGTCAGGGTGCTTATTCCAAGCTTAAATTTGAAAGCGGAGTGCACCGGGTTCAGCGAATCCCATCCACAGAATCGGGGGGACGCATCCACACTTCTACTGTTACTGTGGCGGTTTTGCCTGAGGTGGAAGAAGTAGAGGTGGACATCAACCCCAATGATTTGCGCATCGATGTGTTCCGCGCTGGCGGGCCGGGGGGGCAATGTGTCAATACAACTGATTCTGCAGTCCGCATCACACATCTCCCAACTGGGATTGTGGTGTCTTGCCAGGATGAAAAATCGCAGCTTAAAAATAAGGACAAGGCAATGAAAATTTTGCGTTCACGCGTGTATGACCAGGCGTTGCAGGAGCAAAATGCTGAAATTTCAAAAGAGCGCAAAAGCCAGGTGGGCACAGGAGACCGCAGCGAGCGCATTCGCACATACAACTATCCGCAGGGCCGCGTGACAGATCACCGCATTGGGTTGACCCTTCACCGGTTAGAAGCTGTTTTAAACGGCGATTTAAATGAAATTATCGACGCACTCATCACAGCAGACCAGAGCGAAAAACTAAAAATGAGTGAAGCGCTATGACAAAATTGATCTTAAAAAATCAGATATCGGAAGCGGCCGGTTGCCTGCGGCGGGGCGGCACGGTGGTGTTTCCCACTGAAACGGTATACGGCCTTGGCGCAGATGCAAATAATAGCCGGGCGGTTGCAAAAATTTTTGAAGCAAAGGGTCGGCCAGCCGACAATCCGCTGATTGTACATATTGCCAAAAGGCAGGATGTTTACAAAATTGCGGCGGAAATTTTGCCGGAAGCAGAGAAACTGATGGACGCATTTTGGCCCGGTTCGCTCACTTTAATATTTAAAAAATCCGACAATATCAGCGAAAATGTGACAGCAGGGCTTGATACAGTTGCCGTCCGCATGCCGCGAAATCAAATTGCTTCGGCACTCATTTTAGAAAGCGGCGTGTTTGTTGCAGCGCCTTCTGCAAATTTATCCGGCAGCCCCAGCCCCACAAACGTCAACCATGTGATAGAAGATTTATACGGCAGGGTAGACTATATTATTGACGGCGAGGATTGTGAAATTGGGATTGAATCCACCGTCTTAAATGTCAGCCAAAAGCCGTTTACCATTTTGCGTCCCGGAGCAGTCACCTATGAAGACCTTGTAAAGGTGACAGATTGTATTTCCGGGGAAATTGCAGATGCTCAAACCACGGGTGCACCGCGCTGCCCCGGCATGAAATATACACACTATTCTCCCAAGGCTTCGGTAATTGTGGTTTCGGGAAGCCTTGCTGCCACCACCGAGTACATACAAAAAAAGCTTGACCAGAAGCGCGTCCCGACTGGGGTGCTGGCCTATATGGGTACGCAGTTTGATAATGCAGATTTGGTGCTTGATGCAGGGAGTGACATGAAAGCATATGCCGCTGGGCTTTATCGAAATTTGCGCGAGTTTGACAAGCACGGTATTGACACCGTGTATGCACAGTTTGAAGAGCTTTCTGGCATTGGTATTGCTGTGAAAAACCGCATTTATAAGTCGGCAGGCTATCATGTTGTAAAGGTTTGAGGTGAAAAAATTTGCAAATTTTGTTTGTGTGCACTGGCAATACCTGCCGGAGTCCAATGGCGGAAGCAATCTGTAAACGAATGCTTGACAGCGAGAGGATACCAGATGTGGAGGTGCACTCCGCGGGTTTATTTGTGCCTGTGCCGTCTGATATGAGCAAGCACGCAATATCGGCGCTTGATGCATTGGGAATCCACGAGTTTACGCATACGGCAACCCAACTTACCAAAGATGCTGTTGCACATGCGGATTTGATTCTCGCCATGACGCCGGAGCATGCTGCGCAATTACGGCAAGCATGCCCGGACTGTGCTGGAAAAATTAACACGCTTTTTGGCTTTGCATATGGGAAGGACAAGCCGGTGGATGATCCATTCGGGCAACCTTACGAGGTTTATGAAGCTTGTGCACAGGAAATCCGGGATGCATTGGTTCAAGTTTTCCAAAGGTTAAAGGAGCAGCAATGGAAATTGACATAAAACCGCTTTCGGAAGAAAATCTGGAACAGGCACTTGCGCTTGAGACAGCCTGTTTTTCCGACCCGTGGTCAAAAGCAATGCTCTTGCCAGAAATTTCAAATTTAAATGCATGCTTTTTGATAGCGTTGGTTGGCAAAACTGCAGCAGGATATGGCGGCATCTATTGGGCAGCAGACGAGGCTTCTATTGCACGGTTGTGCGTGTTGCCTGCATTTCGGCGTAATCACATTGGGAAAGCGCTGATAGAGGCATTGCTGCGGCAGGCGAAAAAAAAAGGCGCTGTAAAAACGTTTTTGGAAGTGCGAAAGAGTAATTTGCCTGCAATTTCGCTCTACCAGTCCGTTGGATTTTCACGATTGGGAGAGCGGAACCGCTATTACCCTGACAACTTAGAGGATGCAGTGATTATGGTAAAAGAAGGATAGGGGGCGCTTAATTTGGCGCTGATTTTGGGGATTGAATCATCCTGTGACGAGACGGCGGCGGCAGTGGTAAAAGACGGCCGCGAGGTGTTGTCAAGCGTCATCGCGTCGCAGATTGATATACATAAAAAATTTGGCGGCGTGGTGCCCGAAATTGCTTCCCGCAAGCATTTAGAAGCCATCAATTCCGTCATTACACAGGCGCTTTTGGATGCAGGCGTCAATTTTCAGGATTTGGATGCGATTGGTGTCACCTATGCGCCGGGGCTTGTGGGAGCGCTTTTAGTGGGTGTTTCTGCTGCAAAGGCAATCAGCTATACGCTTGGCATTCCGCTTGTCGGGGTGCATCACATTCGTGGGCACATTTGTGCCAACTATATTGCACATCCATCTCTCGAGCCGCCGTTTGTGTGCTTGGTTGCATCTGGCGGGCACAGCCATATCATCCATGTGATAGATTATACCACCTATCGCGTGCTGGGGCAAACCCGTGACGATGCGGCGGGCGAAGCGTTTGACAAGGTGGCGCGTGTGCTGGGGCTGGGTTATCCGGGCGGGCCCGAAATTGACCGCGTAGCGAAAGCAGGCAATCCGGACGCAGTATTTTTTAAACGGGTGTCCTTTGGCGAAGGATGTTTTGATTTTAGCTTCAGCGGCATCAAAACGGGTGTGATTAACCACCTGCACCAGTTGGAACAGCGCGGGGAACCAATTCCTGTGGCAGATATTGCCGCAAGCTTCCAAAAAAGCGTAGTGGAAGTTTTGTGTGCCAATTTGATTTCCGCTGCCGATTCGTGCGGGGTAAACACCATTGCGCTTGCCGGCGGCGTTGCTGCGAACAGTGCACTGCGAAAAGAGCTGGAAGAGAAGCGCGGGCGTTTCAATGTCTATTATCCCACGCCCATCCTTTGCACAGACAACGGCGCTATGATTGCTGCATGTGCGCATTATGAACTGCTTGCTGGTAATACAAAAGATTTGACGCTCAATGCAATACCATATTTAAGTGTAGAATGAGATAAGATTTATAATTTAAGGGAGGTTTTACAAATGAAACATTCAAGAATCAAGTGCGGTGTTCTATCTTGCATCCTGGTTTTCACCCTGGTTACCAGCGCGCTTGCTGCCGCATTCCCCGATGTGACAAGTTCCAGCTATGGCTGGGCAATGGACGCGGTGGAACGTATGGCAAGCGACAAAATCATCTTAGGCTATGAGGATGGCACGTTCCGTCCTGCAAATACGGTGACAAAGCTGGAAGCGCTCGTGCTGATTGCACGGGTTTTGGGCGTGGATGACAGTGTTAACGACAGCTTTATGGAAACCGCAATCGAGAAATATGAATCAAAAGTGGAAACCTACAAACTGCCCTATGGCGAAGAAGAAATGTGTTACCTGCTTGCCAGAAATGTCATTTTAGAGTCGGAGCTGGCGGACTATATCGGCACGGCCAATGCAACCAAGGGACTAAAACGCTATGAAGTGGCAGTGCTGCTCACCAAAGCAATGGGGGCAGAAGAATCGGTGAAATCCAATGTTGTTTCTGTGCTGGATTACACCGATGAAGCGGACATTCCATCCTATGCCAAAAAATATGTGGAATATGTGACCGAGCAAAAGCTGATGCAGGGGATGGAAAACAATACGTTTTCTCCCAATACCGACGTCAACCGCGCGCAGATGGCGGTTGTGCTGGACAAGCTGATTGACTTGGCGGGCTATGAACAGTATAATGCAATTGTCTCCAGTATTGATAATTTGATTGGAACTATTAAGCTCAAAGATGCGGACGGTAAAACCTATGGGTACACCATCAAAGACAATGTGCAGCTACGGTTTGAAGGCGAACCTTTTGAATTAGAAGACATCACAGTGGGATTGGAAGCAGTTATTACGCTATCGGACGGCATGTTGTTTTCCATTGACTTTATGACGCCGGATGTGGAAGAAGAAGTGACTGGCTACATCACCAGCATTATCCGGAGCGCTGCAAGCGGCACACAGTTAAAAATCAACAAAATTACTCTGACAGGCACAGAGTCTGCACAGTATCCAGTCAGTGACACAGTTGCGATTACCTATGAAGATGAAAGCGCAACAATGTCTGACCTTTCCAATGGTGACTATGTGACACTTACCATTGCCAAAGGGAAAATTACGGTGATTAAAGCAGAGCCCAAACGCAAAACGGTAAAAGGCACAGTGAAAGAACTGGTGGCAGACAACGGAAACCTGAATCTGACCATTACCAATACAGACGATGAAGAAGAGACCTACATTGTGGCCAGTGAAGTGTCGGTTACCAAAAATTCAGACAAAGCGGAGCTGAACACACTGCGGGCTGGGGATTCCGTAAGCCTTACGCTGGAATACGAACGTGTGGTGCAAATTACCGCAACCAGCAGGACCAAAAATGGTACGGGCTTTATTGAAGATATTTATATTTCCTCAGATACATCGGAAGTGACCTTAAAGATGGATGGCTCTTCTGTGACATATCCGCTTTCTAACAACGCCGAAGTGACAGTGGATGGCAAGAAAGGTACGATTTATGACCTTCGTCTTTCCGCTTCGGCAACCGTTACCATAGAAAGCGATGAAATTGTGAAAATCTCTGTTTCCCCGCTGCAGGATGTGGAGCAGTTTACCGGAACGGTCGATTTGATTAATGCCTCCTACGGCTTGCTGCAGGTCACCTATTATGACAGCACAACAGAGCAAAACATCACCCGGTCTGTGTTTACCAACAGCGGTACAAAAATTGTAAACAACGCCACTGGAAAAGATGTCACATTAAAAACCTTGACATCTGGTATTACTGTAACAGTGATTGGTTCGGTAAAAACCGGCGTGTTTGAAGCAACCACAGTCATTGTGCTGAGCTAATCAAATTGAAATTATGCCGGCAGAGCGAATGGTTCGTTCTGCCGGTTTGCTTTTTAGGAGGGAATTTTCAATGGGGCAAAAAGGGGAGCTGGCAAGATCCCTGTTTGAATCTGGATATAATTGCTGCCAGGCGGTTGCCGGTGCATTTTTTGAAGAAGCTGGAATGGAATTTGATGTGCTGATGCAAATTGCCGCATCGTTTGGCGGCGGTGTAGGAGGCATGCGCGAAGTGTGCGGCGCGGTGTCTGCCATGGCACTGATTGCCGGCGCGGTATCCGGCTACATATTGCCAAAAACAGTGGAGGAAAAACAGGCACACTACGCGCTGGTACAGAAGCTGGCAGAGGCGCTTCGAAACAAGCATGGTTCTATTATATGCCGCACGCTTTTGGGCGAAAAAGAGGGAACGCCCGGCCGTCCGCCGCGGGAACGAACACCGCAATATTATAAAGAACGGCCTTGCCCTAAGATTGTAATGGATGCGGCGGATATTTTGCAAGACATCTTATTCTCATAAAAAACACCCCGGATAAAGGTAAAAGGGAATAAGGAAGTATTGCAAAATACTACTATTTTAAAGAAAATATGCTACGGCCTTTCCCAAAGGAGGCTTAACTGCTTTTTGTACTGCATGGGTGTGCAGGCGGTTTCCCGCTTGAAAACATAGGCCATGTAGGACTGCGAGGAGAAGCCACAGTCAAGTGCGATCTCAGAGAACGGTTTGTCCGTGGTGGTCAGCAGAAACTTAACGGCACTGATGCGCTTGCTGAGCAGATACCCATGCGGCGTCTGCCCGGTAGCTGCAAGGAAAAGATTATGAAAATAAACCCTGCTCAGGTGGACGTGTGCCGCAATATCAGCAAGCGTGATTTCGCGGGTATAGTTTTCGTCAATATACGCCACTGCCTGCTGTATTACATGGGCATTCCCGTGCCGGTGCGTGGCGGAGGCCGCGCTGATCTGGGCGTCTTTGAGCAGGAGCGATAAAATTTCTAAAAATTTTGCAGCAGTATTGATTCCGCAGCCCCAATCGGGCAGTACACAGGTGGCAATCAAATCACAAAACGCTTTTTCCAGTTCATATGCACCGGCCGGAGAATAGAAGTCTGCAATGGTGTTCAGCATGGAGGCAAGTTCGGCGTCCTCTGCAATAACATGTATGTAGTAGCATTTATGAGGCAGGTCAGTATGCCGTATTTGCCCGGGCTTTGCACAAATGACACAGCCCTTTTTTATTTGATATTTCCCGCTGCCGATATAGGAGTAGCCGCCGTTTTCCAGTACAAGCTCAATTTCATACATACATACCTTCCGCGGCTTGGTGGAAGGTTTGTTTTTATGCACCAAAGCTGCATCATACACGCCAGCATTGACAATCTGCGGCATAATATGCATATGGATATCCTCCTTGAGAAAGTAATATTTCTAAAAAATATGATAATATTTTATCTGGAAGCTGTCAAGTGGATGTGGTAAAATATCCGCAAGAGGTGAGGAGGATGCAAATAACATGGATCGGGCAGGCAGGGTTGCTGATTGACACAGGAAAAATAAAAATCATGGTTGACCCGTATCTGTCAGACAGTGTTGCGAAGGTAAATCCAAAAAACCGGCGGCGGGTTCCGGTGAAAGAAGCGCTTTTTGAGGAAGCGCCTGATATGATTGTGCTGACACACGATCACCTTGACCATCTTGACCCGGAAACGCTGCCGAGGCTTTTGGACACAGAAAGGGCGTTGACTGTGCTTGCGCCGTATCATGCGTGGCAGAAGGCCCGGAAATTCGGCGGCAACCACAATTACGTGATGTTTAACAGGGGTACCGAATGGACGCAGGGTGGCGTGACATTTATGGCCGTCAAGGCGGAACATTCTGACTTGACGGCAATTGGCTTTATTCTGGATGATGGCATAGAAAAATTATACATAACGGGCGATACGCTGTACAATGCGGAAATTTTTAAAGATTTGCCAGCGGATATTGACGCGGTATTTTTGCCGATAAATGGCGTAGGCAATAATATGAATATTACGGATGCCAAGCGGTTTGCCCGAAAGACAGGGGCAAAATGGGCGGTCCCTATACACTGGGGCATGTTTGATGCGCTTGATCCGGCGGGATTTGACCTTGAAAATGCGGTCATACCGGCCATATATAAAGAGGTGAAATACAAATGAAGGTTACAGATATCAAGACCTTTGCGGTGGACTGCTTCCGTACAAACTGGGTATTTGTCAAGGTTTACACCGATGAGGGCATTGACGGCGTCGGCGAAGCAACGCTGGAGTATAAGGAAAAAGCGTTGATTGGTGCAGTGGAGCATATTAAGGAGTATCTCATCGGCAAAAGCCCGCTGGACATTGAGGCGCACTGGCACAATATTTACCGCGATGCATACTGGAGGGGCGGCGCCGTGCTGATGTCCGCTTTGTCCGCTGTGGAGATGGCGCTTTGGGACATTTTGGGCAAACATCTTGGCGTACCTGTTTACCAGCTGATGGGCGGCAAGGTGCATGACAAGGTAAGGATCTATGTCAACGGCTGGTTTGCGGGTGCAAAAACGCCCAAGGAATTCGGGGAAAAAGCCAAGGCTGCTGTGCAGAAGGGGATCACCGCAATGAAATGGGATCCGTTTGGCAAGGCGTATCTGGAAATTTCAAATAAGGAGTTAAACACCGCGATTGCGTGTGTCGCTGAGGTGCGGGCAGCGGTAGGAGACTCGGTCGATTTGCTGATAGAGGGACACGGCCGGTTTAACATTCCGACGGGAATCCGGATTGCAAAGGAATTGGAACAGTTCCGGCCCATGTTTTTTGAAGAACCCGTTCCGCCGGACAATCTGGATGCGCTCAAAGCGGTGCGCGATAAGTCGCCGGTGGCGATCTCCGCCGGGGAACGGCTGTATAGCCGCTGGGACTATAAGCGCATGTTTGATTTGATGGCAGCGGATTACATCCAACCCGATATTTCACATGCGGGCGGGATCATGGAACTGAAAAAGATAGCGGCAGAGGCGGAATGCCGGTATATCCCGTTTGCGCCGCACAATCCGTCCGGCCCGGTGGCAAATGCTGCAACGCTCCAGCTGGCAGCAAGCTGTCCCAACTTTTGTATTTTGGAAATCATGTATTCCGATGTGGAGTACCGCAAGGACATCACGACCGAATGCCTGGAATACAAAGATGGCTTTATAAAGATTCCCGACAGGCCGGGGTTGGGGATTGAAATTAACGAGGCCGAATGTCTCAAGCACCCGTATCAGCCGCACACCCTGCGGCATTATACAGGCGCGCTGACGGATATCCGTCCGCCAAAGACAGAATTCTATTTTTAGGAGGCAATACAATGCAGAAATCAGTATTTATTACGGGTGCAACAGTCAACACGGGGCTTGGCATTGCGGAAAGGTTTGGCCAGGAGGGGTATAACCTTTTTCTGGGGAGCCGCAGCGCGGCAAAAGCGGAGCAGACGGCAAAGGAGCTGTCGAAAAAATACGGTGTTTTTTCCAAGGGCTATGGAATGAAAATTTTTGACGAAGCGGATGCCAAGGCGATTTTTGCGGATATAAAAAAGCTGGGGTATTCGGTTGATTGCCTGGTGCTGAATGCGGCGAATCTTGGAATCCGCCAGCAGTTTTTTGATGTGCCTGCAGAAGAATTCATGGATGTCATCAACACAAACATCGGATGGAACTTCATGCTGTCACGGCAGGCGGCGATACAAATGAGGGAAAAGGGCGGCGGAACAATCGTATTTATCAATTCCAATACGGCGTACCGCGCCATTCCGGACCGGGTATCCTACAGCGCGTCCAAGTCCGGTGCGCTTGGCATGATGCGCGCCATGGCGCTTGATTTGGGGAAGTATCATATACGGGTAAACGCAGTGCTTCCCGGCATGATCAAGACGGATCGCTGGGAGAACAACTATAACGATTGCAGGAACGCGCCTTCCAACTATACGCCGCTGGGAGACATTGCGGATTTTGAGGATATTGCAAACGCGGTGTGGTATTTGGGCAGCGACCAGTCCAAAAACACCACCGGTGCGGAGCTTGTTGTGGACGGCGGAAATATGATCCAGCTTTATCCGACTGTGGATAAGGAATTGTAAGCTGAAAAGAAATAAAAAAGAAGAATGGAGAAATGAAACAGTTTGATATTAAGGGGCAAGAACCAAGCCTGCTGCCTGAAGGGTCTGCCCCGGATTTTGTGTAAAGCCCAAACAAGGGAAACTTGTATGTTAGCAGGGAGTATATACTCCCTGCTGTTTGTTACTATCCCATAGGTTTCACGGATATGTGCGTCAATGCCCCGTGGTGTTGTTTAAAATAAACTCATTTGTTTTACAGGGTTATCTTCATCTTTTAAGTAATAACCGGTTGCCGGGATGTTTTTTGCCCGGTAAAACTCGGGATCCGCAAAATGGGTGTCGGCTAAGTATTTCACTTCCCGTACCACGCTTTTCTTTTTTAAATTCATCACTGCAACGCCCTGGGTTGTCCGCGTCGTTTTGGCAAGCAGGTTTTTGCTGGAAAATACCAGCACCTTGTCAATGGAGCTAAAAATGGCAAAGTCAGTTTCTTCTTTGACCAATTTCACGTCCACCACTGGCGATTTATCCGAAAACGCCTTGGCAAGCTTTTTGCGGTTGGTTTTGGTTTCGTAGCATTTGAGCGATACCCGTGCCGCCTTGCCGTTTTCAAAGAAGAACACGACATCGCCTGTATAATCTGCAGTGGCAAGGGCAAACAGGATGGTTTCACCCGGCTGCATTTCTGCAATGTTTTGTGTATAGTGCCCCCAATCGCTGGCCTTACAATCCGGTACGTCACTCAATCGAAGCTTATACACATTGCACATGCTGCCAAACAGCAGCACATCTGCGCGGTTCGTGGATTCTTGTTCCACCAAAATCCGGTCGTTTTCCTTGAGCTTTTGCTGCGCACTGGCCCGCAGCGACACCGCGGAAATCTTTTTGAAATACCCTTCTTTGGTGAGAAAGATTTTTAAATTGTAATCGTCAATTAGGTTTTCTTCTTTAAATTGTACTGCTTCCTCTGCCTTTATGAGCGTAGTCCGGCGGTCAGCACCATATTTTTTAGAAATCTCTTTGAGTTCATCGATAATCAGCCGCTTCATCTCTTTTTCGTCCGACAGGATTTGGTGCAGCTTGGAAAGCTCCTGCGTGATGGTCTCAATGTCCTCCAGCCGGTTTAAAATGTATTGCTTGTTGAGGCTGCGCAGCTTAATTTCCGCAATATATTCCGCCTGGATCTCGTCAATTCGAAACCCTTTCATCAAATTTGGAATGACATCTTCTTCTTTTTCGGTGTTTCGGATGATGGAAATGGCCTTGTCAATGTCCATCAAAATTTCGCGTAACCCCTCTAACAAGTGCAGCTTGTGCGTCATTTTGTTGATGTCAAAATTGATGCGCCGCCGAATGCAGGAAATGCGAAATTCCGTCCAGTGCCTAAGCACCTCGCGTATTCCCATCACCTTGGGCGTCAATCCAATCAAAATATTTAAATTACAGCTAAACGTATCTTCCAGCGGCGTCATGCGGTAGAGCTTGGTCATCAAAAGGTCGGGGTCAGCATTTTTGCGGATATCAATGGTGATTTTTAAGCCATTGAGGTCAGTTTCGTCACGCAGGTCGGTAATTTCTTTTGCCTTACCCGCTTTAATGAGCTCTACAATTTTATCAATAATTGCCTCAGATGTTGTGGTGTAGGGGATTTCATATACCTCAATCAAGCTGTTTTTCTTGTCATAGCGGTATTTTGCCCGCACCTTAAAGCTGCCGCGCCCCGTTTCGTAAATGGCAGACAGCGCCTTTTTGTCATACAATAAATCGCCGCCGGTAGAAAAGTCAGGCGCAAGTAAAGTTTCCGACAAATCACAATTTTCGTTTTTTAGATACGCAATGGTGGTGGTGCATACCTCACGCAGATTAAAGCTTGGGATACAGCTTGCCATACCCACGGCAATGCCCTGGTTGGGATTGACCAAAATGTTTGGGAACGCCACCGGCAAAAGCGTTGGCTCTTTCATGGTGCCGTCGTAATTGCTTACAAAATCCACTGTGTTTTTGTCGATGTCTTTAAACACCTCACGGCAGATTTCTTCCAGCTTTACCTCGGTGTAGCGCGCCGCAGCATAGGCCATATCGCGCGAATACTGTTTGGCAAAGTTCCCCTTTGAATCCACCAGCGGGTGGAGCAGCGCTTCGTTCCCGCGCGTGAGCCGTACTAAGGTTTCATAGATGGCCTGGTCGCCGTGCGGGTTTAACTTCATGGTTTCCCCCACCACATAGGCCGATTTTCTGCGCTGGCCATTTAACATACCTACTTTATACATGGTGTACAGCAGTTTTCTGTGTGATGGTTTAAAGCCGTCAATCTCAGGAATTGCACGCGATACGATAACGCTCATGGCATAGGGCATATAGTTTTCTTTGAGCGTTTCGGTAATTTTTTGTTCAATGTTTGCCATCTCTCATACTCCTTTTTACATCAGCTGATGTCCAGCATGTCCAGATATTGGTCGCCATTGTGGGTGATATATTCCTTCCGTCCGGATAAATCATCGCCCAAAAGCATATCAAATATCGCTGCTGTGCGCTCCACATCCTCACTCATCACCTTGACAAGCCTGCGGGATTCGGGGTTCATGGTGGTTTCCCACATCATATCGGGCTCATTTTCACCAAGGCCTTTGGAGCGCTGGATGGTATATTTTCCATCCAGCTTGTTTAAAATTTCCGTTTTTTCCTTTTCGTTATAGGCAAAATAGGTTTTATTTTTCTGCGTGATTTCAAACAGCGGTGTCTCTGCAATAAACACCTTTTCTTTTTCAATGAGTGTTGGAGTGAGACGGTAAAGCATGGCCAGCACCAGGGTCCGGATCTGAAAGCCGTCTACATCGGCGTCAGTACAGATGATAATTTTATCCCATCGCAAATTGTCAATGTCAAACGAGGCCATATTTTTATTGTGCTTGGAGGTGATTTCCACACCGCAGCCCATCACTTTTAACAAGTCGATAATAATATCGTTTTTAAAAATTTTTTCATAGTCTGCCTTTAGGCAGTTTAAAATTTTCCCGCGCACCGGCATGATGGCCTGAAACTCCGAATCGCGCCCCAGTTTACAGGACCCCAGTGCGGAATCGCCTTCCACGATGTAGAGCTCGCGCCGCGATATGTCTTTGGTGCGGCAGTCTACAAATTTTTGCACCCGGTTGGTCACATCCAGGCTCCCGCTCAGCTTTTTGGCAATGTTTACCCGCGCTTTTTCCGCGTGCTCGCGGCTGCGCTTATTGACCAGCACCTGGTTTGCAATTTTGTCGGCTTCCACTTTGTTTTCAATAAAATACACTTCCAGCTCATGCCGCAAAAATTCGGTCATCGCTTCTGCAATAAAGGGGTTGTTGATGGCTTTTTTTGTTTGATTTTCGTAGCTCGTGATGGTTGAAAACGAACTGGACACCAATATCAAGCAGTCCTTGACATCAGTAAAATTGATTTTGGATTCGTTTTTGTTGTACTTTGCATTTTGTTTTAAATATTTGTCAATTGCATACACAAACGCATTGGAAACCGCCTTGTCAGGCGAACCGCCGTGCTCCAAAAAGCTGGAGTTGTGGTAATATTCCAAAAGTGTTGCCTGGTTGGAAAAGCAAAAGGCCACCGAGAGCTTGACCTTGTATTCCTCTTTGTCTGCACGGTCGCGGCCACGGCGCTCACACTCCAGGTATTTTGGCGCGGTGAGTGCGGTTTCGCCTGCAACTTCCGCCACATAGTCCACAATGCCGTTTTGATAGATATATTCAAACGTTTCAAATTTTCTGGGCTCCACTTCATTTTTAAATTGAAACAGTAATCCTTTATTGACAATGGCCTGTTTTTTTAAAATGGTGTGGAAAAATTCTTCCGGGATGTCAATATCGGTAAACACCTCAATGTCGGGCCGCCACTTGATTTGTGTTTTGGTGTGTTTATAGTTGTACGGCTCTTTTTTGAGTCCGCCAATATTTTCACCCTTTTCAAAATGCAGGTCAAACTTGCAGCCGTCACGAAACACCTGCACATCCATATATTCGGAAGAATACTGGGTAGAGCAGGCACCCAGCCCATTGGTTCCCAGGCTGTATTCATAGTTTTCGCCCGCATTGGTCTTGTATTTTCCGCCGGCATAGAGCTCGCAGTATACCAGCTCCCAATTGTAGCGCTTTTCTACTGTGTTATAGTCCAACGGCACGCCGCGGCCATAGTCTGTCACTTCAATCGACTTGTCTAAAAACCGCTTGACCTCTATGACAGTTCCGTAGCCTTCGCGCGCTTCGTCAATGGCATTGGAAAGGATTTCAAATACTGCATGCTCGCAGCCCTCCAAACCGTCTGATCCAAAAATAACGGCAGGACGTTTCCGAACCCGGTCAGCGCCTTTTAAGGCGGAAATACTTTCGTTTGTATATTGGTTTTTTGCCATTTTATTTAACCACCTTGTACTATATGTATAATATTTATTGTACTATGCACAATATCTTGTTGTCAAGCGGTTTCTAATTGATCGGAAAATCTAAAAATACATGCCGAAAATTTAGACATGGCCTGAAAAATGAAAAAATTCAAAAATAGGCTTGATTTTTAAATATGGGTGTGCTATAATTATTACACTATGGAATTGACGATAAGAAATTGAAAAAGGATGGTTGCTTCAATGGAGATTTTAAATTGGGTTTTAACCGGTGTTCAAATATTTCTTTCCCTTGTTTTGATTTTGGTGGTTTTGCTCCAGTCGGGAAAGCAAGCGGGATTATCCGGTTCTATTTCGGGCGGTGCAGAAACCTTTTTTGGTAAAAACAAGGCGCGCACATGGGATGGTCTGTTTGCCAGAATTACAACTGTGGTTGCCATCCTCTTTATCATTGTTTCCTTTGTGCTTTCCCTGCTTTTAAAATAATGGAAAAACACCAACAGGCGGAAAAAATCCGCCTGTTTTTTGTTGCAAGCAATTTGTATGGTGTTCATTTTAACGAGCCAAATCCCGCATTTTCTATACAAAGTTGGCCGTCTTTTCCCGTTAAAAGCGCTGCCAGCCGCATTGCGGGGGAATCGGAGGGCTCATCTTCCCGTACCACGGCAAAATAATTGGTGGTCAAAGGATACGAGCCGTCTTTTAAGCTGGCCTCTGTGGGCGCGACGCCATCTACCGAAAGCAGTTTAAGATTTTCGTTTCCAACGACAGAGCCTGCTGTGTGAAAATAGTAAAACATGCTGTAGCCCAGTGCAAAGGCGCCCGGATTTTCCCGTTCAAAGTCTTGCACATCGGTCAATATGCTTGCCATTAGCACCGAGGTGCGTTCCCGGCGGATATTTTCGTTGATTTCTTTGCCTTCTAAGAAAAACTTTTCCATCTGCGCATGGCTGCCGCTGTCATTATTGCGGCAGAATGCCGAAAACGGCGCGTCCGGCCCGCCAAGCTCATTCCAATTTTGAAATGCATTATCAATATAGATATCCTTGATTTGCCCGCTGGTCAAATTTTCGACCGGATTCTCCTTGCCAGTAAAGAACACCAGCGCTTCGTTTGCTATGGGGATGTATTTTAAGGAAACCCCTTTGGAGGCCGCAAGCGCCTTGACATCGCTGTTGGGGTCGGGCACAAGGATGATGTCTGCTTCGCCGTTAATCAACCGTTCATAGGACGTGATGGTCTTGGTGTGCGTATTTGGAAAGGAAGGATGGTTTGCGGCGTTGTAAAACAGCGAATAATAGAGGGCAGTTGTAATGGGATACGAGGAGGTAGAGCCGTCAATGACAGGCATTTGGGTGTCCAGTCCATAAGACGCTGCCAGTGTGGTTGGCATTGCAGGGGCGTGGTTTCGAATTACAATGTTTAAGTATGAACTGATAAACTGTGCTGCTTCAAAGCGTGTCACTGTATCCGCGGGGTGCAGGTAGATTTCGTCGTCGTTCAAATCCACCATGTCGTTGTCTACCCATTCTTCAAGTACCGGGATCCCGTTTTGGGAGAGCATTTTATAATAAGGTTTTGCATATTGCGCCACGTCACCCCAGTCAAGCGCTGTTTCTATGCGCTGCTGTGCATATTCCGGATCTGTGGGGGTTTTATCCAAGGCCATTGCGTCAAGCGCGCGGGCTGCCATGGTGCACAGTTCCTGCTTTGTCACTTCCCGCTGCGGGAAAAAAGAATCCCCCTGTGCCAGTACACCGGCCTGTGTGAGCGCGGATATGTACGGTGCAAACCATGCTTGGGAAGGGACGTCGGAAAATTCATGTTTGCTTTCACCGCGAAAATCCAGCAGCCGCGTCAGGATGACTGCCATTTCCGCACGGGTGAGGGGTTTATCCCCATGAAAATAATTGTCTTGATCGCCCACCATAATACCGCGCCGGGAAACAAACGATGCAAAATAGTCACCGTAAACGGGGTCTAAGTCTGAAAACAGCATTTCACGAACACAAGCCGCTTCGATTTCTGTGCCGGGCTCGGCCAGGGCGTAGACAAACTCCCCGTCACTGCCGCTCATCGCAATTACTTTGCCGGTGTTTAAATCGCGTGCCACCACACTTTGCATATCACCCTTCAGCGCTTCTGGCAAAGCAAGGCACTGTATCACTTTTTCATTTGCTTGGGGTGCATTCGCCGCGCTAAATGCAGGAAAGCCTGCCATAACGCAGACGATCAGCATAAGCGCCACCCAACGTTTCAGCATTTAAACCACCCTTTCCCTGTTTTTCTTCTTTATTATATTATAGCGCGCTGCAATTGGCATTGTCAATTGCTTTGCACAGGATGGAATTTGAAAAAATTATTTTTCTTTCGCTATTGAAAATCCGTTTTGTTTGTAGTATAATAAAAAACGGTCGTACAACCGGGGAGGTAGCGGTGCCCTGTACTTGCAATCCGCTATAGCAAGGGTTATGTCTAATTTGAGGGTCACGCTTTGTGTGGTCTGCACCCTGTAAGTGGTGTTGAGGGTCGGGTCTCATGCAATACGGGGCTGTGAAACCGGTCAGGTGGGGAACCAAGCAGCCGTAAGCAGTTTTTCGTATGTGCCGTGAGGAAGCCCGGTCTGAGCTAACTGCAGGGCGGCGCATGGAAAGGTGCATTCGACTTTTAGATGTACGGCCATTTATTTTACATAAAATTTAGAAAGGTGGAATTTTTATGGGTTATATGGCGCTTTACCGCAAATGGCGTCCACTGGTATTTGACGACGTGATTGGACAAGCCCATATTACCGCCACTTTGAAAAATGAAATAAAGGCCGGGAAGATTGCGCATGCCTATCTGTTTACCGGCACGCGCGGAACGGGCAAAACCTCCACTGCAAAAATTATGAGCCGTGCCGTCAACTGTAAAGCACCTGTGAATGGAAACCCATGCAATGAATGCGAAATTTGCAAGGCAGAACTGAATGAAACGGTGCTTGATGTGATTGAGATTGACGCAGCATCCAACACCGGCGTGGACAATATTCGCTCCATCATCGAGCAGGTGCAGTATAAGCCGACGGTGGGGCGCTACAAGGTGTATATCATTGACGAGGTGCACATGCTGTCACAGGGGGCGTTCAACGCACTTTTAAAAACACTGGAAGAGCCGCCGGCGCACGTGATTTTTATTTTAGCCACCACTGAGATCCACAAGGTGCCGGCCACCATTTTGTCCAGATGCCAGCGGTTTGACTTTAAAACCATTTCAGTGGAAGAAATTGCGCAGCGGATAAAGGAAATCCTTGCAAAAGAGGGGCTTTTGGCCGACGACGAGGCCATCCATTACATTGCATATTTGGGGGATGGCTCCATGCGGGATGCGCTAAGTATTTTAGACCAATGCCTGGCATTTGGACACGATGGTTTGACCTATCAGAATGTGGCCGACATTGTGGGGGCGTTTGATGACCAGGCGCTGTTTTTGATTGCAGAAGCCATTTGCAACCGTGATACAAAAGAGACCATCCGTCTGTTTGAGGACATGGCGGACAACGGCAAAAATATGGATTCCTTTGCAAGCGGTATGCTGGATGTATTCCGGCAGCTGATGCTGGCAAAGATTTCGGATGGGATGCTCAAACAAAGCTATTCAGATGAAAGAAATGAGCGAATCAACCGTGTTGCTTCCAGCTTTTCCAAAGAGGCGCTGCTAAGCTGCATTGAGGTGTTAAACGAGCTTTTAAACAACTTAAAATTTCATACCATGCCGCGTGTTTTAATTGAAACTGCGCTTATCCGAATGACACAGCCAACCTTGGACGATAGCCCGGCGGCAATGCTTGCACGGATCCGTGCGCTGGAAGACCAGTTAAACGGCGTGCAGATTGTGACGACGCCGCCAACGCCAGCATCTGGTTCGGCGCCGGAATCAAAAAAGGCACAGGTAAAAATGGATGCGCCGCCAAAAAAAGTGGATACAAAACCGCCCCAAACGCCGTTAACGGATGAAATTTCACCGCTAAAACCACAGCAAACGGTTTCATCGCCGAGCAGTGCCGAAGAAGATTTGCACAAAATTTCCGATCACTGGAGCGAGGTTACAGACGCACTGTTTAAAATGCAAAAGCTTACGCTTTGTTCTGATTTGATGGGCACCAAGGTGTGTGCAGAGGACGGCGGTTTGACACTCTATGTGACGGATGCAGGCAAAAAAGAGCGGCTTTCAAAAAAGGAAACGTTAAAAGAAATTGAAAATTGTGTGCGGTCGCGGTTTGGAAGCGATGTGCAAATCCGGGTAGAAACCGCGGCAAAAGCAGAAGAAACACAGGCGGGCTCTGTGTTTGAGAGCTTAAAAAACTTTTCAAAGGACTTTCCTGAAAATTTTAAGCTTGAATAGGCTGTAGGCGAGCAAACACAGCTGTTTTCGGCGTTTTGAAAATATTTGACAAAATTTGCCCGGCGTGTTATAATTACGAAGTTATTGAAATCTTGCGGAGGTGCGCATATGGTAAACATAGCGATTATTGGATTTGGTGTTGTTGGTTCGGGCGTTTATGAGGTGATTCGGAAGAATTTTGAAAGTATCACACGAAAAGCCGGCACCGAAATCAATATCAAATCCATCATCGATATCCGCGACTTTTCCGATCATCCGGAAAGCGGCCTCTTTAAAAAAGATTTTGATGCGGTTTTAAACGACCCGGAAATTGATATTGTTGTTGAAGTGATGGGCGGGTTAGACCCTGCTTATTCCTATACAAAGGCGGCGCTTGAACACAAAAAGAGTGTTGTCACCTCGAATAAGGAGCTGGTGGCAACCCATGGAGACGAGCTTTTAAAGATTGCATATGAAAACAATGTAAAATACTTATTTGAAGCAAGTGTGGGCGGCGGTATTCCCATTATCCGGCCGTTAAAGCTTTGCCTTGCCGCCAATGAAATTACAGAAATTGTTGGGATTTTAAACGGCACAACCAATTACATCCTCACGCAAATGATTAAGGAAGGAAAATCGTTTGAGGAAGCGCTTTTGGAGGCGCAGCAAAAGGGATATGCTGAGCGCAATCCCGCAGCGGATGTGGAAGGGCACGATGCTTGCAGAAAAATTTGTATTTTGTCATCCCTGGTGTTCGGCAAGCATATTGATTATAAAGAGGTCTCCACAGAGGGAATTACAAACCTTACCTTAACGGATGTGGAATACGCGGATAAGATGGGATATGCGATCAAGCTTTTGGGATACAGCAAGCTTGTAGACGGAAAAGTGGATGTGCGGGTTGCGCCCATGCTGGTAGAAAAATCGCATCCGCTCGCCACAGTGGACGATGTGTTTAACGGTATCTTGGTAAAAGGGGATGCAATTGGCGATGCGATGTTTTATGGGCGCGGCGCGGGGAAACTGCCCACTGCAAGCGCTGTGGTGGCTGATATTATTGATATTGCCAAAAACCCGGGAAGTGAAAACGCCGTCATGTGGAGCCGGAGTGCACATTCCATTCTTTTGGATCCTGACGAGTCAATTGCTGCATTTTTTGTGCGGGTGGAAACTGCCGACAAGCCCGGGACAACAGCAAACATCAAGTCGGTGTTTGGAGATGTGACCATTCTCGACATGCAGGATGGCGAGCTTGGCTTTATTACCGCACCTGTGCGGGAAGGTGACATCAAAGCAATCCTTACCAATTTGGATAACAAGGTAGTTAGTACACTTCGGATATTAGACGAATAGCAGGAACGAGGCAGGAGGTTGAAAACGTGGCTTTAATCGTACAAAAATTTGGCGGCAGCTCAGTTGCCAACAAAGAGCGGGTGGAAAATGTTGCCCGGCGAATTATTGAAACCTATCAAAAGGGGAACTCGGTTGTTGTGGTTGTGTCCGCACAGGGAGATACCACGGATGATTTAATTGAAAAGGCACGGGAAATTACGGATTATCCCTCCAAACGTGAAATGGATATGCTGCTTTCTACGGGTGAGCAGATTTCAATTTCCCTGCTTGCCATGGCCATTCATGCACAGGGCTTCCCGGCAATTTCCCTGACGGGTTGGCAAGTGGGTATGCAGACGGATTGCAACTATTCCAATGCCAGAATTTTAGATTTAAAGGCAGAGCGCGTGCGGCGAGAACTGGAAAATAAAAACATTGTTATTGTTGCAGGTTTTCAGGGGATTGACCGGTTTGAGGATATTACAACGCTGGGCCGTGGCGGTTCGGATACATCGGCAGTTGCATTGGCAGCAGCGCTCCATGCGGACCTTTGTGAGATTTATACTGATGTGGACGGTGTTTATACAGCGGATCCGCGGGTAGTAAAATCAGCCAGAAAGCTTGATGATATTTCTTTTGATGAGATGCTGGAGCTTGCCAGCATGGGTGCAAATGTGTTACATAATCGTTCCGTGGAGATGGCAAAGAAATACAATGTCAACCTTTGTGTGCGATCAAGCTTAAATCACAATGAAGGTACAATTGTCAGAGAGGTGAATGATATGGAAAAGATGTTGGTAAAAGGGGTTGCGCACGATTATGATGTTGCGCGGATTGCCCTGTGTGATATTGAAGACAAACCCGGTGTTGCGTTCCGGATTTTCTCACTGCTTTCAAAATATGGTATCAATGTCGATATTATTTTGCAGTCCATTGGCCGGCACGACCGCAAAGACATCAGCTTTACAGTCACCAAAACCAATCTTCCGGTTGCTGTCAAAGTGCTGGAGGAAAACAAAGCCACAATTGGATTTAGCGAAATGAATACCACCGATACCGTTGCCAAGGTATCTATTGTAGGGGCTGGTATGGTCAATAACCCCGGCGTTGCCTCCCGTATGTTTGAAGCACTCTATGAAGCCGGCGTCAATATTCATATGATTTCCACTTCTGAAATTAAAGTGTCGGTGCTAATCAGTGCCAGAAATGTAGAAAAGGCTGTCAATGCAATTCACGACAAATTCAATCTTGGAGATTAAATACCCTAAAGGGAATACATTGTGCAGTCTGCAATGTATTCCCTTTAGCCTAGATGAGGATGTTTTATGGATAAGATAGAAGGCAGAAATCCAGTGCTGGAGGCGCTTAGCTCTGGGCGGGAAATTGACAAAATCTTTATAAAAAAAGGCGATTTTTCCGGTACGTTAAAAAAAATCGCCGCTATGGCCAGAGCACGGCGGATTGTGTTGGTGGAGACAGAAAAAGGCAAGCTGGATGCCATGAGCGAAACGAAGGCGCACCAAGGCGTTATTGCGGTAGCGCCGGTGCGGGAATATGCTTCAGTGGAAGATATTTTGGCTGTGGCACAAAAAAAACAAAAGCCAAATTTGATTGTTATTACAGATGGAATTAATGACCCGCACAATTTAGGCGCGATTATCCGGACGGCAAACGCCGCTGGCGCGGACGGCGTGATTATTGCCAAGCGTCACAGTGTGGGGCTGAGCAGTGTGGTTGCCAAGGCATCTGCCGGTGCAGTGGAGTTTACGCCGGTTGCAAAGGTTTCCAACATTGCTCAAACCATTCAAATGCTGAAAAAGCAAAATATTTGGGTAATAGGAGCGGATATGAATGGGCAAAATACCATTTATAATCATGACTTTTCAGGCAATGTAGCAATTGTTATTGGCAGTGAAGGGGCAGGAATTTCACGCGTTGTAAAAGAAGCATGTGATTTCTTAGTTAAAATTCCAATGTATGGCGAAATTTCCTCCTTAAATGCCTCGGTTGCTGGTGCGCTGATGATTTATGAAGCGGTTCGAAAACGAGAAGCTTTATAATCGTGGATGAGAGGTGTCAAGTTATGGCCAATCGAGTATATACCGTGACGGGAATGCACTGTGCTTCCTGCTCAGCCAGAGTGGAAAAGGCCGTCAGCACCCTGCCAGGTGTGAAAAAGGCTGCGGTAAACCTCGCCACATCCCGCATGGATGTGGATTTTGACGATAAGAAAATTACCGAAGGACAAATTGTTACAGCGGTAACCGATTTGGGCTACGGTATATCGGCAGATTCTTTAAGCGCTGCGTTTGATGACAAACAGCGCGAAGTAAAGAGAATATTTCACCGGTTTATTGCTGCGCTTATTTTTACAGTCCCACTCTTTTATGTGTCCATGGGGCACATGGTAGGGCTTCCAGTGCCGGGCTTTATGGCGCCTGAACACCATCCGCTTACGTATGCACTGGTGCAGCTTGTGTTGTCCAGCTTTGTCATAGCAGTGGGGTATCGGTTTTATACCGTTGGGTTTAAAAATTTGTTCAAAGCTGCCCCTAACATGGATTCATTGGTTGCGGTGGGCACTTCGGCTGCGTTTTTATACGGTATTTATTTGACATTCTACATGGCATCCACCGGCGAAAATACAGTGCATGACTTGTATTTTGAATCTGTTGGCGTCATTATTACACTGATTTTGCTGGGGCGGTATTTAGAAAACCGCTCAAAATTAAAAACGAATGACGCCATCAAAAAACTGATGGAGCTTGCGCCAAAAAAGGCCACGGTGATCCGGGACGGCAAACAGGTGGAAGTGGACACAGCTGAAATTGTCACAGACGATATTGTGCTCATCACGCCGGGGGAGAAAATAGCAGTGGACGGCTTGGTGTTTGAGGGCAGCTCGACCGTGGACGAGTCCATGCTGACAGGTGAGAGCATCGGCGTAGTAAAGCAGCCAGGCGACAAGGTATTTGCCGGTTGCATCAATAAATATGGTTCGTTAAAAATAAAAGCGGCAGAGGTTGGAGAAGACACCGTTTTATCACAGATTATTAAAATGGTGGAAAAGGCCAGCGGCTCCAAGCCGCAAATTGCCAAGCTGGCAGATAAAATTGCAGCGGTGTTTGTGCCTGCAGTTATTGCAATTGCCGTAGTTTCAGCTGTGCTTTGGCTCATTTTTAACCGCAATTTTGAATTTGCGGTCAACATTTTTGTATCTGTTTTAGTCATTGCGTGTCCGTGTGCACTGGGGCTTGCAACGCCAACGGCAGTGATTGTTGCGGTTGGCAAGGGTGCCGGCATGGGGATTTTAATCAAGGATTCCAATGCGCTGGAAATATTTCACAAGGCACACACGATTGTGTTTGATAAAACGGGGACACTTACGATTGGCGAGCCACGTGTCACGGATGTTATCACTTCTGGCGGCGTGGATGAACAAATGCTCATCCAATATGCGTTTTCAGCGGAAAATATTTCAGAGCATCCTTTGGGCGATGCGATTGTGGAGCTGGCCAGTTCTCGCCAAATTCCCGAGCTCCCAGTTTCCGAGTTTGAAGCGGCGGTAGGACTTGGTGTGTCCGCTACGGTAGAAGGCAGGCGCGTAGTAATTGGAAGCGCAAAATTTATGGCGCAGCAAGACATTCCAAATACGCTGGAACGGCAAGCAAACCAATTGATAGAAAACGGAAAAACGCTCATGTATGTGGCGATCGATGGAACACTTTGCGGTGTGATTGGTGTGATGGACCAGATTCGTGACGATGCAAAAAAGACCATTGACGCATTTCATGCATTGGGCCGGAAGGCGATCATCTTAACTGGCGACAACGCCTATGTGGCGCGTGCGGTGGCAAAACAGCTCGGTGCAGATGAAGAAATTCACGACGTGATGCCGCAGGACAAGTCCAAGGTGATCAAACAGCTGCAGGAAGGTGGAAAAATTGCCGCCATGGTAGGGGATGGTATCAACGACTCCGTTGCGCTTGCCACTGCAGGCGTAGGTATTTCTGTTTCCAACGCAACCCAGATTGCCATGGAGGCGGCTGACATTGTTGTGATGCACGACACGCTGTTTGACGTTGTGCGCGCGCTTAAGCTGAGCAATCTCACCATTCGTAATATCAAGCAAAATTTGTTTTTTGCGTTTATCTATAATGTTATCTTAATTCCGATTGCAGCGGGGCTTCTCTATCCATTTGGCATTTTGTTAAACCCCATGCTTGCGGCGCTTGCCATGTCGCTGAGCTCTGTGTCTGTTGTGCTCAATGCGCTGCGAATTAAATCGGTCAAACTATAAACAAAAAGGGGCGTTTTTTATGCGTGCGGTGATTACTGTGCTGGGAAAGGATAAGGTAGGTATCATCAGCGGCGTCAGTACTGTGCTTTCCGAGCTTGGCGTCAATATTTTGGACATTTCCCAAACTATTTTATCGGATATGTTTACTATGATTATGTCGGTCGACCTAAGTAAAGCAACAGTCGATTTTCCCGAGCTTTCCAACAAGCTGGAGGATACGGGCAAAGCGCTGGGCGTTGTCATCAACATTA
>JAJXRJ010000055.1 GCA_021629085.1 Oscillospiraceae bacterium
AACCTATGACCCTCTGCTTGTAAGGCAGATGCTCTCCCAGCTGAGCTAATCGCCCGTGCCTCTTTTAAAAGACCGGAAAATTTTACCGGACAACACACATTAGTATACTCTATATTATGCGCAATGTCAAGTGTTTTTTCATATTTTTTAGAAATTATAATTTTGCTTTTCTGAGCAATTCACTCAGCGCCGCTTTATCAAATTGATACACCCGGTCACAAAAATGACAGGTAATCTCCGCCTTCCCATCTTCTTCAATCATGTTTGTAAGCTCCTGCTCGCCAATGGAAATGAGCGCCCGTTCCACCCGCTCCTGTGTACAGCCGCAGTGATAACGTGTGTCCAGGCGATCGGTAAATTCGATGTCAAAGCCCTTCAGGGCTAAACGCAGAATATCTTCCGGCGTGTTTCCATTCTCCAAAAGCGCTGTCACAGACGTAATGGAACCAATGGCTGCTTCCAACCGGCTAATATCCTCCTCTGCCGCCTCAGGCATGACTTGCACAATAAATCCGCCCGCGGCTTTGACAGATAAATCCACATCCACTAAAACGCCCAGCCCAACAACAGACGGGACTTGCTCAGACACCGCAAAATACTGGGTCAAATCATCTCCAATTTCGCCGGTGACAATGGGTGTTTTCCCAATATACGGCTCTTTGAGCCCCAAATCGCGTGTGACCACAAAAAAACCGTCCTGCCCGATTGCGCCGCCCACATCCAGCTTTCCCTTTTCATTGAGCGGCAAGTCGAGCTGTGGGTTTCCTACATAGCCCTTAACATTGGACGCTGCATCGGTAATTGCAAGCACGCGGCCCAGCGGCCCGCCGCCCGCAATTTGTAATGTAAGCAAGTCGCGCTCCGATTTTAGGGTTGCGCCCATCATGGCGGCCGCAGTCAGCATCCGTCCCAACGCTGCCGTTGCCACTGGATAGGTTTTGTGAATCCGATGTGCTTCGTTTACTAAGTCCTTCGTTGTCGCGGCAAATGCGCGCAAAGCGCCATTGCCGGCGGTTGCCCGCACAATATAGTCTGTCATAGAATCCTCCGTAGTATTATGTTTCCAAAAGCGCGCCAATTGACACCGCGAGCGCATAAGCAGTTTTGCCACTGGAGTAAATGGTAACGCATTCGTCTTCCGCTTTCTCCAGCACCATCTGTTCCACAGACAGCCCTTCTGGGATGATAATTAAAGATGCGCCGGTAAGCACTGCGATTGCCACAATGTTGATGTTCGTCTGCACGGTAATCCAAGCATCGTGCTCTGATACCCGCCCCATAGCCATGCTCAAAAGGTCACAGACGTAACATCCTTCCACCGGCTCTGAGCACTCGCTGTCGCCAGCCAAAAGGGTTAGTCCCAGTTTTTGCGCAAATGCTTTTACCGTCATCTTAGTCATCCCCTTTTTTTAAATTTTCATCCTCATTATTTTCAAGTTTTAGGCTAGATTCGCCCAAACCTTTGACCAGATCGAGAATTTTTGATTTTAAATTGTAAATACAAATATCCTCTGTGGCATACCCGCGCACAATATCTTCGGCAAGCGCGCGGCAGGTGGGCGCCCCGCAGGAACCACAGTCCAACCCAGGCAGCCGGTCGCAAATTTCCATGATACGCGTCATTTTTTCCATGGCCGATTGCATGTCAGCGTCTAAATTCAAAATGGGGTGATACGAGATGGGGTGGTCAAACATCACATCCACTTCTCCGTCATATGGAGTTTCATCTTTGCTTTTTACAGTTTTCGCAAGCTTTCGCACTCTAGTTTGCGCTACAAAGTTGTTTTCCACATTGAGCGGCCCCGCCCACACAGCCGCCCGTGCAGGCCAGCGCCTCCACATAGTCGACATCCAGGAGTTTATCATCCTCAATTTCCTCTAAAATCTTTACCACATTATGGATACCGTCCACCGCGATAATATTTTCCTGCCCCAGCGCCGACACCTCGCCGCCGGTATTTGCCCAGCAAACGCCGTGAAATCCAGCTTTGGAAAGTTCTTTCAAATTCTCTTTGTTGTTTAAGTACGGAAGCACCTTTAAATAGACGTCGTTTACAGAAAATACGCCGTCTATATAGGTTTTTGCCACGCCAAGGGGATATTTGGACGCGGTTGCCTTAGCGGCGCAGGGCGTGATGAAAAATACCCCAACTTCCTCCGCGCAAAGCCCGGTGTGCTGCACGGCCATTTCCTTTGCAAGCCGTCCTGCCAAATCCATAGGGGAAATTATGGGGAGCACATTGCCAATCAAATTTGGATACCGCACGCTGATCAGCCGTACCACTGCCGGGCAGGCAGAACTGATAGTGGGCTTTGCAAGCTGCCCGGTTTCAAACAGCTTTTGCGTCTCCCGCGTGATAATCTGTGCCGCATACGCGACCTCAAACACATCGTCAAATCCGATTTTGGTAAGTGCGTTTAAAAGGATGTTGATATCTGAAAGCCCTTTAAACTGTCCATAAAAACTGGGCGCGGGCAGAGCGATGCGGTACTTGAACCGGCTGAGCATGGAAAGGTCGTCGGTGACACCTTTTTTTGCATGGTGTGGGCAAACCCGGATGCACTCGCCACAGTCGATACATTTGTCCTTGATGATTTTTGCCTTTCCGTTCCGCACCCGGATGGCCTGGGTGGGACAAAGCTGGATGCACTTGGTGCAGCCCTTGCACTTTTCCCGGTCCAGCGTCACGGAATGAACGAGATTATAATCCATATTACACCTCTTCCCCAATTACGCATGATTGGTTCTGACAAGCATTTCCACAGTGGTGCCTTTTCCCAGTTCGGAGGTAATGTGCATTTCATCGGTGTACTTCTTCATATTTGGCAGCCCCATACCAGCGCCAAATCCCAGTTGCCTTACCCTTTCAGTCGCCGTGGAATAGCCTTCTTTCATAGCAAGGCTGATATCGGCAATGCCGGGGCCATTGTCTTTGAGTGTCATTTTTATGTAGTCCGTGGTAATTTCAACGTCAATGGTGCCGCCGTTTGCATGGATCACCATGTTGATTTCTCCCTCATACATAGCAACTGCCACCTTACGGATGATTTCAGGGTCAACACCGAGCTGCTTGAGCATGCGTTTTAACTTGGTGGACGCCTCGCCTGCAACGGAAAAATCCGTGCCGTCCACGTCAAACCGCACCTGGAATTTATTTTCCGCCATTTTGTGTCCTCCTTACGGCAGATTGCCGGGATATTATTGGTTGTAAAGCCCGCCGGCGTACAACCGCCCGCACGCAAGATAAAGCGGGTATTCGGTGGACAAAATTACCATATTCATTTCACGGGCAAGCGATAGAACTTCTTCTGTCGGCTGCTTGCCGCGCACAAATACAATCGCTTTCATATCCATCATTTCCGCCGTGCGCACTACCTGCGGGTTGACAAGGCCGGTAAGCAGCAGCGCCTGGTCTTTGACAAATGCCAAAACATCGCTCATCAAATCGCTGCCACAGGCGGAAAGGATGTCCGTATCCAGCAGTGTTTCACATGTGAGAACCTTTGCGCCCAAAATCTCCTGCACAGTTCTTAGCGTCATAAACTACCTCCGTAACCTCTCTAGCCTAATACCACCCTGTGATACACCTTTTTGCCTTTTTTTATAATCAGTTCGCCGTCTTTAAAATCGGCCATCCCAATCACACGGGCGATGTCTCCCACCTTTTCGTCATTGACCGAAATACCACCCTGGGTGATGAGCCGGCGACCCTCGCCTTTGGAGGGGATCAACCCGGTTTTTGACAGCAGCTCTAAAATGCCCATGCCGTCTCCCAGCTCGTCTATGCCAATGGTTGTGGTGGGCATGTTTTCTGAGCTGACCCCTGCGCCAAACACCGCTTCTGCAGTGGCCTTTGCCTTGTTGGCCTCTTCTTCGCCGTGCACCAGCTTGGTTACTTCATATGCCAAAATACGTTTTGCCTCGTTGAGCTCCTGGCCCGAAAGCTTCTCCAACTCCCGGATTTGGTCCATGGGCACAAAAGTGATGAGCTTTAGGCAGTTGATGACATCTGCATCCTCTACATTGCGCCAATATTGGTAAAAGTCGTAGGGAGAGGTTTTGTCAGGGTCAAGCCACACGGCACCCTTTTGGGTCTTGCCCATCTTTTTGCCGTCGCTGGTGGTAAGGAGCGTAAACGTCATGCCATACACCTGCTCGGATTTCACCCGGCGCACCAGCTCAATGCCGCCCAAAATATTAGACCACTGGTCGTCGCCGCCCAACTCCAATTTGCAGCCGTAATTTTCATGCAGTTTTAAAAAGTCGTAGCTCTGCATGAGCATATAGTTAAACTCAATAAAGGAAAGGCCGCGCTCCAGCCTGGATTTAAAGCACTCAAATGTCAGCATGCGGTTGACCGAAAAGTGCACGCCAATCTCCCGCAAAAAGTCAATGTAATTGAGGTTTAGCAGCCAGTCGGCATTGTTGACCATCAGCGCCTTTCCCTCTGAAAAATCCACCAGCGTGGAAAGCTGCTTTTTAAAGCAGTCGGCATTGTGCGCAATGGTTTCTTGCGTCATCATCTGACGCATGTCCGTTCTGCCGGAAGGGTCTCCCACCATGGCTGTACCGCCGCCCAAAACCGCAATGGGCCGATGCCCCGCGCGCTGCATGTGCGCCATAACAACCATCTGCAAAAAATGTCCCACATGGAGACTGTCCGCCGTTGGATCAAAACCAATATAGAACGTGACCTTCTCCCGCCCCAAAAGTTCTCGGATTTCTGTTTCATGCGTAGTTTGGGCAATCAACCCCCGCTCTTTTAATACGTCGTAAATATTCTCCATGCCGCGTTTCCTTTCTGTCTTTTGTAAAAATTCTTAAAGACCGGCACGTATGTTGTGCCGGCCGCAATCTTATCTTATTTGAAATTTTATCATACTTTTTATGCGATTTCAAGTATTTGTTTGAGCGTTTTATCAAACAGCGCGTCAATGTCTTGAAAATGCATATTGGGAATGTAGCAGGCTTCCAGCTCGTCGTGCAGCGCCTTGGCCTGCCGAATGGTGGATACCGTGCGGTCAAGCAGTGTGCGCATTGCTTCGCCGTCATACTTTAAAACATCCAAAACCGCATCTGATACCCCTGCTGCCGGCTCAAACTCCACCACTTCGCCGTCTTGATACGAATGATACGCATTGCTGGTGGTAAACGCCAATCCCAGCGTAGGAATGAGCAGATGCTCGCAGGTGTTTTCCGGATCCATCGGGCAAAAATAGAGCTCTGCATCCATGCCGCGCTTGATTGCATAGTCGGCAAGCTGGGTTAAAACATCCCCCGCATACCCCTTTAACACGTAGGTTTTTTTGCCGGGAATCAGCGTATCCAAATAGTTTACCATGCCGTTTGGCGTAATCCCGCTGGCAAACAATTTGCGCTTATTCCCCTGCTTGGGGGAAAGCGGCAGTTCTGCAAATTCATGGAATACCACGCTTTCAATAAAGCTATCCCGCGCATAAGGGCTGTAAATAACCTGGTTGATGGCTGCTATGTCGTCATAGAGTTTGCGCGCTGCACCCAAATACCGATATGCGCGCTGATAAAGCCCGCTAATTTCATCGCCCAGCCGCATTATTTCCTGCCGGTGTGCGCGGATGCCCGCTTCCTCCCAAAAATCGCCCAAATGCAGCACAGTGTCCACCGCGCCCGGATATTTCGGATCCATCACATGCGGCGACGTGCCGTCCATCAACGCAACATTTACTTTTTTTATCACCACACCGTCTAACGAATGGTCGTCTGACGAGCAGTGCACCAGTTCTGTATCGTAGCCGCGCTTATCCATGGCCGCTGCAATCTTTCGCATAAACGAAGACTTGCCGGTGCCCGGCCCGCCCTTGATACAATAAATTTTTGCCGCGTTTTTTGACGGCAATATGTAATCAAAGTAGGAATAAAATCCAAACGGCGTATTTGCGCCCGAAAAAAAATGCCTTTCGTTTGCCATTCTTGCTACCTCCTATTTAGTCACACTTTAAAACGTCACACCCTATCCTATGCAGACACAGGTAAACGTGTGACGTTTCAAAGCAGTTTATCCTAAGAGGGCTTTTATGATTTCAGACGCTAAAATGAGCCCCGCCACCGGCGGCACAAAGGAAATACTGCCTGGTGCCATACGCCCCGCGCTCCCCTTTTGTTCCGCCGGCGCAGTTTCATCGCACACAATGGGCGGCTCATCGGAATAGACAACTTTTAAGGACAAAATACCGCGCTTCCTGAGCTCCCGGCGCATCACGCGTGCAAGCGGGCAGCCGCTGGTCTTATAAATATCTGTTACCCGAAACCTTGTGGGATCCAGCTTGTTCCCCGTTCCCATGCAGGAGATAAGCGGCGTGTTGCTCTCTTTGCAAAGCTTAGCCAAAAGCAGTTTGGAAGAAACCGTGTCAATGGCATCCGCAACATAGGAATACTGCGAAAAATCAACCGTTTTTGCGCTCTGTGCATCTAAAAATATAGGATAGGCCTGCACCTGCACATCCGGGTTGATATCCAAAATCTGCCGCTTCATCACCTCGGTTTTTAACATGCCCACCGTGCTCTCAAAGGCAATGAGCTGGCGGTTGATATTGGTGACACTCACCGTGTCGGCATCAAACAGTGCAATGCGCCCCACGCCGCATCTGGCAAGCGCACTGGCGGTATACGACCCCACGCCGCCCAGCCCAAACACGGCAACAGATGCATTGGCAAGTGTTTTCATGGCATCAGCACCCAAAATGCGCTGTGTGCGGCAAAACCGGTCTTGTTCCACACGCCATCCCTCCTTTCTTTCCTATCATAACACAAAAAAGCCCCTTTGCAAAGGGGCTTTTTTCTTTAGCCGATTGTTACATAATTTAACGGATCTGTGGGCGTGCCGTTTTGTCGCACCTCAAAGTGTACGTGCGGGCCAGTGCTCCGGCCGGTGTTGCCCAGCGCGGCAATCAAATCGCCCTTGGCCACGTAGTCGCCCGCCTGTGCATAGAGCTGGCTGCAATGTGCATAATAGGTCTCATACCCGTTGTTGTGGTCAATTTTAATCATGTAGCCGTAGCCGCTCTCCCAGCCGGCAAAGGTTACAACGCCGTCATCGGCTGCCACAATGTCGCTTCCAACCGGGCCGGAAATGTCAATACCCGTATGCTGCCGCGACCAGCGCGAACCAAACCGGGAAGTCAAAACACCGTTATACGGCTGTAAAAACGTGCCAGTTCCAACACCGGCTGGCCGCTCTTTGGTTCCGGTGCGCACCACCTTGGAAACCGGCTGCACCAGTGTTTCTTCGCTCAAAACCGTCTCCTCCTGCAGCGCACCGTTTATCCGCACCACTTTTTTTGTAGTCTTTTGAATCCCGTCAACCCCTTCCACATCCACGCGGAAATTCCCTTCATACATGGTGTCATCCTTAACTTCCTCCGTAGAAAACGGGATCTCGCTTTCAATCTCTTGATATTCCACTGTCTGCACCTGCATCACCGGGATGTTTTCCAGCCCAGTGCCTCCCCCCAGTGCCGCCACTGCGCCTTCTACCGACACATAAATACTTTTGGGGGCATATTCTTCTACCACCTGATACTCGTTCTCAATGGTGTAATTGGTGTTTTCATCTACAAACTGTGCAACATACGCCGAAATAGCCTGCTGTGCCAACTCCACCGTTTCCAAACCGGCAACGGCAACGCCGTCTACCAAAATGACAGCCTGTTTGAGCATCTCGCTGGAAGTGGATTTAATATTTTCTTTGAGCGTCCCCTCGTCGGTAAAACCGTTTTTTTCCACAATGGTCAGCTCCAGCACCGGCGTTTCCTGCACTGCCGCCTCCCCGCTCAGATAGGTTTTATACTCCTCGTTCACACTTTCCACTGCCGCTTGCGCCGCCTCTTTGGTAGGCACCGCTCCCACAATTTTACTGGCAATTGCAACGTTATATCCAAGCTGAAATTTGGCACAAAAAATTGACGAAATTATTACAACGCCAACAACTGCCGCCGCCAATTTAAATCCAAAACTATTTTTATGGAACAAGGCTTTAAAAGCCCTATGTAATCGGCTTTCTTTTGTGTTTGCATTTTCTTGCATTTGCAATGTTTCTTCATCTCCTTTATCGGTTTCCAGCGATGTGCTTCGACACTTTTTTCAATTTATCACAAAAATGTGATAATATTGTTAAAAAGTTATTACGTAATTGTTACAA